>JAJFJX010000328.1 GCA_021773655.1 Panacagrimonas sp. | reverse complement strand
GTTGTACTGTCGGACACCGACTTCGGCTACTTCAGCCAGAACGCCACGCTGGTCGAACCGCATGTGCGCATCGACGAGAAGACCGGCACCGCCGACGGCGGCGGCCTGTTCTACACCGAGAACCTGCCGCCCGAGAGCCTGCTCATCGCGCCATTGCTGGCCAGCCCCACGCGCAGCGGCAAGGATGATCGCAAGGCGGACGAGGTGATGTCGCTGATGAGAACCGCGCTCAACGGAAAACTGGTGCAGATCGGTGGCGACGCCACCACCGGTCGTGGGCTGGTGATGGTCAACGTGGTGGAGAAAT
This sequence comes from Panacagrimonas sp., assembly GCA_021773655.1. Taxonomy (GTDB): domain Bacteria; phylum Pseudomonadota; class Gammaproteobacteria; order Nevskiales; family Nevskiaceae; genus Panacagrimonas. The sequence goes on along the minus strand of JAJFJX010000328.1, from coordinate 7,485 downwards.
AAGGATGGCCGTGACACTGGAACAGCAGCGCGCTGCCGATGCCTGGAAGAAGGCGCAGGGATGCGAGAAGGACTATGTGAATCTCGCCAAGGGCTTGCCTGCACTCATCATGAACACCGGGCTGATGCAGGTGATGGCATTTCTGCACGAGAAGGGCAGCAAGAACAGCCAGAGGCATTGCGCCGTGCTTGGCGACCATCTGCGTGGATGGCTGCAGCTGCGCTTTCCGCAGCAGATCAAGAGCGCGGACTTCCCGGCGTTCATGGACGCACTGATGAAGGCCGAGCCGCGCACCTTCCAGCAGATCACTGCCGAGGCCTACGCCTGGCTGCGCTGGATGCGACAGATCGCCGCTGCCGTCACGCGCTGAGGATCGACTCATGGCCATTGCTGCTGTACCGCGCTATCTCGGGGACGACTATTCCACCGCCGCGCCCGGTCATCGCTTCGGGATGTATCTGAAGCTGTGGGGCGTTGATCACACGTCCGGTTCGTTTACTTGGGAAACGCGCGACTACCGGGAAGAAGTTCGCAACAACCAGACGCGGCGCATGCCCTATGAAACGAAGGGTACGGCGTTGAAGGACGCGCTCAGGCTCACCAACGCCGACAAGCTTTCGATGAAAGCCCTGGCGGATCGTCAGACGGCACTCGCCAACGCGCTCGCGGCGAGCGGTCAGCTCCTGCGCCTCGAAGCCAAGTCCGTCGCCCCGTTCTCCACCGGCCTTGGCAACGAGCACCCCCTGGAAAATGGCTTTGCTTTTCTCAATCCCTATGGCTTGCCGTATCTGCCAGGCAGCGGCGTCAAGGGCGTGTTGCGCCAGGCTGCACGGGAACTTCGCGACGGATTCAATGGAGTGAAGCAGCAGGATGGTTGGACCAACGACGTCATCACCGCGCTGTTCGGCCGCGAAGGTGACGAAGGCGACACGGGCACCGACCATCAACGCGGCGCGCTCAGTTTCTGGGACGTGATTCCGCAGCTGGCGGGCGACTCGCTCAAAGTCGAGGTGATGACGCCGCACCAGTCGCATTACTACCAGAACGGCGCCACGCCACACGAAAGCGGCAGCCCCAATCCGATCAACTTTCTGGCAGTGCCACCGGACTCTGGCTTTGCGTTTCACGTCCAATGCAATCGCCCCTTCCTGCGTCGCCTTGCTCCCGAATTGGTGGAGCGCAACCGCTGGCAGACCCTGATCCGCAGCGCGCTGGAACACGCATTCGAGTGGCTCGGCTTCGGGGCCAAGACGGCAGTGGGCTACGGCGCGATGCAGATCGACAAGGCGGCCGAGCGTGCGCGTGAAGACTTGCGCGTGAAAAACGAGAACGAGGCGCGCAGGCAAGTCGAAGCTGCCGCGCGGGAAGCGCAACTCGCGGCGCTATCGCCGGTGGATCGCAAGATCGAGGAGGCGCTTGCTGCGAGGCAGCCGGGCCAGAGTGACGACAGCGCGATTTTCAACGCGCTCAAGGCCGACACTTTCAGCACGGATGAACTGCGTGAAGCGGCTACCAAACTCCGCGCATTGATGGTGACCGCCAAGAGCTGGAAGGAAACCACGGCGGCCAAGAAACCCGAGAAGGACAAGGAGCATCAGCGCACGCTCGAAGTCATGAAGTGGCTCAAGGGCTAAATGACAGATGACCGCCCTCCACGTGTGTCTCGTTTCCGAGCAACTGCCCGCCAACCTGATTCCGGCGCTGAAATTCAGGCCAGATCGGGTGCTGCTGCTGGCCAGTGCACCAATGCAGGACAAGGCGCGCACGCTCAGGAAAGTGCTCGACGATAGCGGCATCAAGGCGGAGTTGTGGGCAACGCCGCTGGCGGACCACGACATCCGCTTGATCGAAGAGCATGCCCTGAATCTGGCCGTCGAATTGAGCGGTTTCGACGGTGAAGTGGTGTTCAACGCCACGGGTGGGAACAAGCTCATGGCCCTGGCTTTCTGGCAGACGCTGTCGAGTCAGTTGGGCGAGCGACTGCGGGTGATCTATTGCGACACCAAGCGCAACTCCATCGAGCAGCTTCTGCCCAAGCCGTCGCGTGAATCGCTGGACCATGAGCTGTCGCTCAAAGCCTGCCTGGCCGCCTACGACTATCGAATCGTCAGCCAGGCCAGCGATGCGTCCGGATGGGGGGCACGCGTCAACCTGCGCAAGTCGCTGAGTAAATGGCTTGCGCGCCGCATGCATCACGAAAAAGCGCAGGCGTTTCTGGGCCTGCTGAACAAGGCGGCGAACGACGCGACCAAAGCCTCAGAGCGCAACGACCTTCACGGGCTGCGCCAGGCATTTCCGTCTGATCTGTGGGGTTTGCGCCTCGAAGCGATGCGCGAAATATCCCGGCCCGAACTGGGCTTGATCGACTGGAAGGAAGGCGAAGACTCGCTGGTGTTTCGCGGCGCAGACGCGGCGCGGTACCTGTGCGGCGGCTGGCTGGAGGAGTACGCGTACCACGCGGCGGTCGATGCCGGCGGCAACGAGGTCGCCAGCGGCGTGCTGATCCGGCATAAGGCCACCGAGACGTCCGACTCCAAGACCGACAACGAACTGGACGCCGTGGTCATGCATCACAACCGCCTTCTGATTCTGGAGTGCAAGACGGCGTCGCTGACGCAGGACGGGAAAGATTTTCAGGGCATGCTGCACAAGCTCGACAACGTCGGCGCGCACGCGGGGGGCCTGATGGCAGAACGCTGGCTGCTGTCGGTGCGTGAAGTGCCGGATTCGGTTCGGGCCCGTGCCAGGGCCTACCGTATCCGTGTGATCGAGGGGGCTGATCTCGGAAATCTTTCCGACTTGCTTCATAAGCACTTCCAGGTCGATTCTTGACGCGCTGAAATCCGAGGAACTCCCATGTCCATCCCCGCCATCAAGTCCGACCGCCACTACACCTACGCGGACTATCTGAATTTCCCCGATGACGAACGCTGGGAGATCATCGACGGCGTGGCCTACAGCATGGCGCCCGCGCCATCGTCTGCTCATCAGGATGTCAGTGGCGAGTTGCACGCCCAAGTTCGCACCCAACTTCGCGGCAAACCCTGCAAGGTGTTCGCCGCGCCCTTCGATGTGCGCTTCGAGGACTCCGAAAAGACCGACAAAGTTGTTCAGCCGGACCTGCTGGTGGTCTGCGATCGCAACAAGATCACGCCGCGCGGGCTGATTGGCGCGCCGGACTGGATCGTGGAAATCCTGTCGTCCAGCACCGCGGGCAAGGACCAGATTCTTAAGCGCGGCCTGTACGAGAAACACGGCGTGCGCGAGTACTGGCTGGTACATCCGGTGGATCGCGTAGTGACCATTCACCGCATGGGTGCCGAAGGACAATATGGCCTCTCGGAAGTGGCGCTGCTCCAGGGCAGGCTGGCAGTTAACGCGGTCCCCGGTATCGAAATCGACTGGGACCTGTGGCAGCCCCTGGAACAGGACGCTCCCTGAGCCCGGCGGGTCACGTGCTCAACCTCACCCACATCGACCTGCGATTTCGCGCCACGCGTGCGGTTCAGTTCCCCGAGTACAGCGGCTCGGCTTGGCGCGGCGCCTTCGGTCACGCGCTGCGCCGTGCGGTATGCATCACCGGCAAGGCGGATTGCGACGGCTGCCCCGTTCGCGAGTCCTGCACCTACACCGAGATCTTCGAAACCCGGCCACCGAAGGACGAAAGTTTTCTGTCGCGCTACACAGATGCTCCGCACCCTTACCTGATTGTTACGCCCGCGCCGCAGGCCGCGCTGGTCGCCGGGCAGACCGCCGCGATCCGCCTGAGCCTGATCGGACGCGGCGCCCGGCATGCCCGGGTCGTCGCCGAGGCACTTTCGCGGGCAGTGGCACAGGTCGGCGAGCCCGGCAATCTGCAAGCACTGGACTTTGAACTGCATCCGCAAACGCAACTGCCGCCTGTTGGTGCGGTGCCGGCCGCCGCCCGGGTCGTTCTGGAATCACCCCTGCGGCTTCGTGTGCAGGATCGTTACTGGAAGCCCGACGATTTCAGCTTCGCACCATTCTTCAGCACCTTGCTGCGCCGCCTCACACAACTCTGCGCAGTACATGGGCAGATCCAGCCGCAGGTCGACGCGCGCGCGATGATCGAGGCGGCGCGCCGGATCGAACTATGCGCAGTCGAACTGAACTGGCAGCCCCTGGCGCGCTACTCCAGCCGGCAGCATCGCAGAATTCCAATGGGCGGCCTGCTGGGAAGTTTCGGGATACGAGGCGAGCTCGCGGCGCTGTGGCCCTGGCTCTGGGCCGGACAGTATCTTCACGTGGGCAAGGGCACGGTGATGGGGCTCGGCCGCTATCGGATCGAATCACTGACGCCAGTCACCGGCGCCAGCGCCGACTCTCCATCGTGAGCACCTGGCTCATCACCCGCCACCCCGGTGCGCTGGCCTGGATGCAGGCCAGCGGCGTCGCCTACGATCATCAGCGGCAGCATCTCGACGTCAGCGAGGTGCAGCCCGGCGACATCGTGATCGGCACGCTGCCGGTGCCGCTGGCTGCACAGGTCTGCGCACTGGGTGCGACCTACCGGCATCTGAGTCTTGATCTTCCCCCGCACCTGCGGGGGCGCGAACTCGACGTTGACGAACTGCGTGCCTGCAACGCCCGCATCGAGGAATTCCGCGTCGTCGCGTTGAGCTGAATCGTGGAAAGCTTTCCGTTGCCGGAATAACGGCATCCCGCGTGCAGCATGGCCCCACACCAAGGAGCCACGCATGAGCCGCAGCCTGTTCCTCGCCGCCTACGACATCCGCGATCCATCACGCCTGCGTCGCGCGCTCAAGGCCGTGCGCTGCTTCGCCAGCGGCGGGCAGAAATCTGCGCACGAATGCTGGCTGGACCCTTCCGACACGCGCGAACTGCTCGACAGCATGCGCGACCTGATGGATGCCGACGAAGACAGTTTCGTGCTCATTTCGCTCGACACCCGGCGTGGTGTGGTCGCCCTCGGCTGTGGCCTGCAGCCCGCCGATCCGGACTTCTTCTACTTCGGTTGAGTGCCAGAACATGGGAACGCTCTACATTGATCGCCGTGACGCCCAGCTTGATTATCAGAACGGCCAACTGCGCGTGCGTGATGCCGACGGCACCCCTCGCGGGTTTCCGCTGGCCGGCCTTGAGCGCGTGGTCATTTGCGGAAACACCCAATTGCAGACCCGCCTGCTCACCCACCTGGCCGATCAGGGCATCAACGTCCTGCTGATCGAGGGCCGCGGCGCACGTCGCCACGCGCACGTCGGCGGCTTTCACAACGGCGACGCCCGGCGGCGACTTGGGCAGTACCGGCTTTGCACCTGCCCGGTGGAATCGCTGCGCTGGTCACGACTGCTGGTGCGTACCCGCGCGGTGCGCCTGCTGCGGCTCTATCGCGGCGCCCTGATACTGCGGCCCGACCTGCGCAGGGAGCTGATCCGCGTCCAGCGCGCACTGGTCGAAGGCATTGCCCGCGTGCGCACCTGCACCGATATCGGCTCGCTGCGCGGCCAGGAAGGCGCCATCGCTGCTGCGCATTTCAGCGCCTACACCGCGCTGTTTTCACCGGAACTGCAATTCACCCATCGCAATCGGCGCCCGCCGCGAGACCCGGTCAACGCCGCGCTGTCGCTGGGCTACACCCTCACCCACGCAGAAGCAGTGCGGACCTGCCTGCTGGCTGGCCTGGACCCCATGCTCGGCACGCTGCACGAACCCAGTCACGGCCGAGAATCACTCGCCTGCGACCTCAACGAACTCGCGCGCGCCGACGTCGAGCATCTGGTGTGGCGACTGTTCGCCGACAAGGCCGTGCGCAAAGAAAGCTTCGAGCACCACGAAGGCGGCGTCACCCTCAACAAGGCTGCCCGGCAGGTCTTCTACGCAGCGTTCGAGGCCGCCGCCAGTACCCACCGGCGAACGCTGCGCTCCGCGGCCGCCGCCATTGCCCGCCACTGCAATGCCCTGGCGCGGGAGATCCAGCCATGAGACACGTTGCTGCAGAAACCCAGGCGGTACTGATCGACGGCGCGGCCGGCTACGACCTGATTCTGGGCGAGGGCGCCGTCCACGTACGCCGGCTCGACGCGCTTGCCTGCGTCATTCCCTTGAGGCGCATCAGCCGCGTGTTGCTGCGCCAGCCGCGTTCCGGAGCGCTCAAGGCCCTGCTCGAACTCACCACTCGTGGCGTACCCGTTCACTTTCAGGACGGGCGCGGCAACATCACCGCCACCCTGATCATGGCGGACCTGCCGCCCCCGGCCCCGGTGCGCGAGCTGATCGCCGCGGTCGAAGGCTGCGCCCCGCGCAGACGCTATCGCCAGTGGCTGGACGTGCAACTGCGGCATGCCGCATCGCGCATTCTTCGATGCGCGCCGGCCGGCAGCATCGAAACCTTCGAGAACTGTCTGAGCCGCTACGCGGCGCAGCAGGTAGGGCACGAGGTTTTTGAGTCCACCTGGAATGAAGTCAGCGCGCTTGCCTACGCCTGGATCGACGGCGAACTCACGCGCCTGAGGATGCGCCGACTCGTCGACGCCCTGGGCTGGCACCAGTGCGCCCTGACTCGCGACCTTGACCGCATCATTGCAATACCGCTGCTGTGGAAGCTCGCGCCGTGGCTGCGCGAGCATGCACGGCATCGGCCCGTGCAGCGCATGGAATTCTTCGAGCACGTGCGAGGCGCACTCGAAGTCCGCCTCGCCCTGCACCTGGCCGCGCTCGAATATCACCTCCGCCCCGCCCGGTCGGTGACAGCCGTGGAAAGGCCCCGCAGTTACAAACGCCGCATCCCACGATAACCGCCAGTTGCCCACCGGAGAATCGCCATGCCACAACAAGGCCCCAGGCGTTACCTGCTGTGCTACGACATTGCCGATCCCAAGCGCCTGGCCATGGTGTGCCGCCGGGTCAAGCGCGACGGAGTTGCGCTCCAGTACTCCGTATTCGACTGCCAGCTCAACGCCGTATCGCTGCGGCGTCTGATACGCGACCTTCGCGAACTTATCGACGATCGCGAAGACGATGTGCGAATCTACGGGCCGCGTGTAGATGCGCCATTCGTGTGGCTCGGTACCGCACATTGCACTGAAGGTGTTCAGCTCTTTCACAACTGAGATAATCATGCCCCCAGAGATGACCCGAACCGGAGCTTGCAAATCCTCGCCAACAGGCTCAGCAACGCACTATTCTGGAACACGATTCTGACCTGAGCAGGTTAACCGCCCCCCCTGATTCAAAAGGGATTAAGACGTAATTTTGCTCATCGGGATTCTCCGGTTTTGGTTAACCGCCCCCCCTGATTCAAAAGGGATTAAGACTCGGTGCTGCCTTCCCATTGCCCCTCTTGGTCGGTTAACCGCCCCCCCTGATTCAAAAGGGATTAAGACAGCATACCGTTGCCGGGCACGGGGCCTGGCAAGGTTAACCGCCCCCCCTGATTCAAAAGGGATTAAGACGAATGACGTGCCGCTATAGATAAGCGTCTGCGGTTAACCGCCCCCCCTGATT
>JAJFJX010000327.1 GCA_021773655.1 Panacagrimonas sp. | reverse complement strand
CAGGCCGAAGTGTTCGAACACCGCCGGGGCCGGCGCCGATTCACCGAAGCTGTCCACTCCCATGGCGATGCCGGCGTCGCCGACCAACGCCCGCCAGTAATGGGTGACGCCGGCCTCTACCGACACCCGTGCGCGGATTGCGCGTGGCAGCACCGCTTCGCGCCAGGCGGCGTCCTGGCGCAGGAAGCGTTCGGTGCAGGGCATGGACACCACGCGCACCGCGTGTCCGGCGGCATTGAGTTGACGCGCCGCGTCGACCGCCAGCCCCACTTCGGAGCCGGTCGCGATGAGGATCGCCCTGGGCGCCGTCGCCGGTTCGAGCAGCACGTAGCCGCCGCGCAGGGCCCCGGCCTGGTGATCGGTGCCGTGCGCCTGCGGCGGCAGGTTCTGGCGCGACAAGGCGAGCACGCTGGGGCCGTCGCGGCGTTCGATGGCGGCGCGCCAGGCCACCGCCGTTTCGAAGGCATCGGCCGGGCGCCAGGTTTCCATGTTCGGAATCAGGCGCAGGCTGGAGAGGTGCTCGACCGCCTGGTGAGTCGGGCCGTCTTCGCCCAGGCCGATGGAGTCGTGCGTGAACACGAAGATCGTGCCGATCTTCATCAGTGCCGACATGCGCACCGCGTTGCGCGCGTAGTCGGAGAACACCAGGAAGGTGCCGCCGTAGGGAATGATGCCGCCGTGCAGCGCCATGCCGTTCATGGCCGCCGCCATTCCGAACTCGCGCACGCCGTAGGAATAGTAGTTGCCCTGAGGCTGCCCGGCACGCGCCACCGTGGCGCCCTTCCACAGTGTGCAGTTGGACTCGGACAGGTCGGCCGATCCGCCCACCAGTTCGGGCAGCGCGGGGGCGATGGCGTTGAGCACCAGCAGCGAGGCCTTGCGCGTGGCCATCGGCTGGTCGCCCGCGGCGAGCCGGGCCACGGTGTCGGCGATGATCGAGTTCCAGTTGTCGGGCAGCGTGCCGGCCATCCGCCGCCGCAGTTCCGCGCCCTCGACGGGATACTCCACGCAGTAGCGTTCCAGCGCCTGCTTCCAGGCCGTGCTGCGTTCCGAGCCCCTGGACGTTGCGTCCCAACCGGCACGGATCTCGGCCGGGATCTCGAACGGCGCATGCGGCCAGTTGAGCTGCGCGCGGGCCAGGGCGATTTCCGCCTCGCCCAGCGGCGCGCCATGACTCGACTCCTTGCCCTGCTTGTTGGGGCTGCCAAAGCCGATCACGGTCTTGCAGCAGATCAGCGTCGGCTGATCCACCGAGGCACGCGCGGTGTCCAGCGCGATGCCAATCTCCGCAGGGTCATGTCCGTTGACGTTGCGCACCACCTGCCAGCCATAGGCCTCGAAACGCATCGGGGTGTCATCGCCGAACCAGTCATGGACCTCGCCGTCGATGGAGATGCTGTTGTCGTCGTAGAGCACCACCAGTTTGCCCAGGCCGAGCACGCCGGCCAGCGAGGCGGCTTCGTGCGAGATGCCTTCCATCAGGCAGCCGTCACCCACCAGCACGTAGGTGCGATGGTCGATCAGCGGATGACCGTCGCGATTGAACTGCGCCGCCAGCATGCGTTCGGCCATGGCCATGCCGACGGCGTTGGCCAGGCCCTGGCCGAGCGGGCCGGTGGTGGTCTCGACGCCCGGGGTGAGGCCACTTTCCGGGTGGCCCGGCGTCTTCGAGTGCAGTTGGCGAAAGTTCCTGAGCTCGTTGATCGGCAGGTCGTAGCCGCTCAGGTGCAGCAGTGCATAGAGCAGCATGGAGCCGTGGCCGTTGGAGACCACGAAGCGGTCGCGATTGAACCAGCGTGGGTCTTTAGGATCGTGCTGCAGGACGTCGTTCCACAGCACCTCGGCGATGTCGGCCATGCCCATGGGCATGCCCGGGTGCCCCGAGTTCGCCTTCTGTACTGCGTCCATGGCGAGGGCGCGGACGGCGTTGGCAAGATCGAGGCGGGTGGTCATCGTGGTGGCGGCGGACTTGAGGAGACGTCAACAGGACCGGCCACTCGCTCGCGCGAAGGGCGGGCGTGAAACCTGATGCACCGGGCGGGGCCCGGCATGGCGCGACTTACAGGTCGTAACTGGGGTCCAGCGGTTCCAGGTCCACCTTGGGCTGCTGGATGGCGGGCAGATCCTGCTCCTCCAGCACTTCCTTGCCGATGAAGCCGTCGGCGATCTCGCGCAGGCTCAGGACGGTGGACTTGTGGTTGCCCCAGGGCAGCCTGGCATCCGCACCGCGAGCCAGCTGGCGTGCGCGCTTGGCAGCGACCAGGGTGAGCTCGAACTGGTTGGGGATCTTGTCCAGGCAGTCTTCGACGGTAACGCGGGCCATGAGATGCTCGCTGGCAGACAAAAAAGGGCGCGAAGTGTAGCGGAAACGGGCCCTTTCAATCCAGCAGGTCGCGGATCAGGCCGGCCTGCCGGCGGGTCTGCTCGTCGCGGGACAGTCGCGGCGCGATGAACAGCGCGCCCAGATCCTCCAGCGCGCGCTCGAAGTCGTCGTTGACGATCAGGCTGTCGTATTCGTCCCAGTGGGAGATCTCGGCCCGGGCCGCGGCCATGCGGCCGGCGATGGTGGCGGCATCGTCCTGGCCGCGGCCGCTGAGCCGGCGTTCCAGTTCCACGACCGAGGGCGGCAGGATGAACACCGAGTGCGCCTGCGGCAGCGCGGCGCGCACCTGCTGGGCCCCCTGCCAGTCGATGTCCAGAATCAGGTCGGTGCCCTGTTCGAGCACTTCGGCGCTGCGCCGCCGGCCGGTGCCGTAGCGGCGGCCGAACACCTCGGCGTGCTCCAGGAATTCGCCCTTGGCGACCATCTGCCGGAAGTGCGCATCGTCGACAAAATGGTAATGCTCGCCCTGGTTCTCGCCGGCCCGCGGCGCGCGCGTGGTGTAGGACACCGAGATCGCCGCCGCATGGCCCCGCGCGGCCAGTCGCGGCAGCAACGCCCGGGTCAGGCTGGTCTTGCCGCCACCGGACGGCGCCGAGACGATGAACAGACGGCCGTGCCTGGAAGTCATGCGGTGATCGGGTCCTTCCAAAGCCGCCGAAGCCGCTGTCTGGTGTGGTTCTGCATTCCTGGGGGACATTGCCATTCCGGGTGCGATTCTGGCACTCCACGGAGCAGGGGTCTTGCGGCCCCGGATTGCCTCCCGCGCCGAAACGAGGGGCTTTGCAGCTTCGCGACCGAGTTTCATTCAGGGGTCCCGATGGGCCTCGACAGCCGGACGCAGCGCAAAACCCGGCGGCAGGCCACGCTGATCCGGGCCTGCCGGCCGATCTGGCTCCGGAGTCGTATCGCGGTGCTTCGTCGCAAAGACGTTCCGGGCCCGGGGCGCAACGCGCGGCTGAAGCGGGTCACGGCGGTGCCAATGCAGCGGGCGGATCCGCAGTCGGCAGCAGCAGTCGCAGAGGGGGATGTCCGCTTGAGCGGGTTGCCGAGCGCTACTTGCGCCGCCAACTGCCGTCGCGCTCCTGGACATACCAGCCGGCCGGGGCGCGCGCCTGCCAGCGCTCCGAGAACACCCGGCGAATCTGCGTCTCCCACTGCGGCTGGCCGTTGGCCTGCGCGATCTCGCGGTAAAGCCTGGCGCGATCCGCGTTTTCGTTGGCCACCCAGGCGCGCACCTGGTTGCGCTGCGCCAGCGGCACCGCCGCAGGGTCTCGGAACACCACGTAGCCATCCTGACCGATGCCGATGGCGCCGGACTCGTAGTGCTGCTGGAGCTGATCGAAGCGCGCCTCCAGGGCGTCGGTCAGGCGCTGGATCTCGGGCGAGGTGATCCTCAGGTCGGGCGCTGCGTCGGATCCCTGCGCCTGTGCCGGCGGCAACACCCAGTCCATCGCGATTCGGGCCCATCGCGACGGCGATGCCGGCTGCAACTGCGAGGTCGGTCCGCCATCGGGGACCGGCGCCGCGGCCGGCGGCGCAGGCAGGGCGCGACCGCCCCAGACCTCGTCGATGACCCGATCCGCCGCCTGTTGCGCGGCAGCAGCCGGAAAGTACACGTTGATGGTGACGCAGGCGCCAAGACAAAGCGCAAGCAGGAGCGGCAGGACAAGGGCACGGCGCGGCATTGGCGAACTACCCGGACGGGATCGGCTGGAGAAGCTAAGGAGTGTAGGCCGCCAGCACGAACCCGTCATGAATGCGAGCCGGCGGCGGCGCCCCTACATGAAACCGACCTGCAACTGCGCGGCTTCGGACATCTTCTCGCGCGACCAGGGCGGATCGAACACCAGTTCCACGTCGGCCTCCGAGATTCCGGGCACCAGCAGCACCTTGTCCTTGACGTCCGCCACCAGGATATCGCCCATCCCGCAGCCTGGCGCCGTCAGGGTCATGCGAATCACGGCGCGGCGCTGGTCGTCGGCTGCCGGCTCGACGCGGCATTCGTAGATCAGGCCCAGCTCCACGACGTCGACCGGGATCTCCGGGTCGTAACAGGTGTGCAGTTGCGCCCAAACCGCTTCTTCGATGTCGGAGTCACCGGCATCCGGGGGCAGCTCGGGGCCGCGTACCACTGGTTTGCCGAGGCTGTCGGCATCCTGGCCGCCGATGCGGAACAGATGGCCCTGTACCAGGACCGTGAAGCTGCCGCCCAGCGCCTGGGTGATCTCGGCTTCGGCGCCTTCGGGCAATTCGACCTTGGTCCCCTGGGGAATCAGGACGCCGACAACATCACGGATCAGGCGCACGGGCTCGTGGGCGCTGGACATGAAACACTCATCGCGAGAATGGGTCGGCATGTTAACCCGCATGGGGTCTGCGCACCGTTGCAACACTGCACAGGGAGGCCCGCGACCGGCATCATGCGTCCCCCCGGATTGCCAGCCCCAAACGGACACCGCCATGAAACTGTTCAAACACATCTGCTTCCTGAGTCTGCCCCTGTTCGCCGCCGGCACGGCACTGGCCGAGGACACTGCCGATCGCCACCGGCAGGTCGTGGTGGACGGGCAGGGCGAGGTCAGCGTGGCGCCGGACCGCGCGCGCCTGCAGATGGGCGTGACCCACGTGGACGCCAACCTGCTGATGGTCGAGGCGCGGGTCAACGAGGTGGTGCGGGCCTTCCTCACCGCGGCCCGCGCGCTGGGGCTCAAGGACCAGCAGATCGATTCCAGTGGCACCAGCATCCAGCCCGAGTACGTGTGGGACGAAGAACAGCGCAGCAACCGGCTGGCGGGATATCGGGTCAGTCGAGACATCGTCGTGCAGGTCGAACGGCTCGACACACTCGGCGACATCATGCGCCGGGCCACCGAGGCCGGCATCAACCAGATGCAGGCGCCGCAACTGGAACACTCGCGCGCCCGGCAGATCCAGCAGCAGGCCCTGGTCGAGGCCGCCCGGGACGCCCGCGACCGCGCCACCCTGCTGGCTGAAACCCTGGACATGCGGCTCGGGCCCCTGCATCGGCTGCACGCGGCCGAGGCAGCGCCCCAGCCGCCGATGCCAAAGCTGATGTCGATGCGTGCCGACATGGCGGCCGAAGGCGGCAACTCGGGTGCGGGCATCGCCACCGGCATGCTGCGCTTTGCTGCCACGGTGCAGGCCGAGTTCGAACTGCTGCTGCCCTGATGCACGCCGCCGGCGTACGGGGCCCGATGCGTGCCGGGGTCGGGCGCCCGGTGCCATAATCCCGTTTTGACGCTCCCGCCAGCCATGCCCAGAACCGTTCCGGCCGCTCCCGGCCCCGCGTCCAGAACCCCGCGCCGCGGCACGCCGCGGGTCGGCCTGATCATGGGCTCGCGTTCGGACTGGGAAACCATGAGCCATTGCGCGCACACCCTGTCCGAACTGCAGGTGCCTTTCGAGGCCCGGGTGGTGTCCGCGCACCGCACGCCTGAACTGCTGCACGAGTATTCCGGCAGCGCCGTCGAACGCGGGTTGAAGGTCATCATTGCCGGCGCCGGCGGTGCGGCGCACCTTCCCGGCATGTGCGCCGCGCGCACCCGCCTGCCGGTGCTGGGCGTGCCGGTACAGTCCAAGACGCTCAACGGCCTGGACTCGCTGCTGTCCATCGTGCAGATGCCGGCCGGCATTCCGGTCGGCACGCTGGCCATCGGCCGCGCCGGTGCCGTCAACGCCGCGCTGCAGGCCGCCGCCATCCTGGCGCTGGGCGATGCGCGTCTGGCGCAGCGTCTGGAGGCCTGGCGCGCACGGCAGACGGCGGCGGTGCTGGATGACGCGCCGCTGGAATTCTGAGCGCAGCCAGTGAAGATCGGAGTCCTTGGTGCTGGGCAACTGGGGCGCATGCTGGCGCTGGCCGGCTATCCGCTGGACCTGGATTTCGTGTTCCTGGACCCCGCCGTCGAGGCCTGCGCGGCCCCGCTGGGCGATCATCTGCACGCCGATTACGGCGATCAGGCGATGCTCGCCCGCTTCTGCCAGGCCTGCGATCTGGCCACCTACGAGTTCGAGAACGTGCCGGCCGCGGTGGCCGAGTTCGTCGCCGAGCGGATTGCGCTGTACCCGCCGCCGCAGGCGCTGGCCGCCGGTCAGGACCGGCTGGGCGAAAAGCGACTGTTCGACCGGCTGCGCATTCCCGTGCCGCGCTACCTGCCGGTGGCCGCGCGCGAGGCGCTGGAGCTGGCGGCCAGGAACATCGGACTGCCCGCGGTCCTCAAGACCCGGCGCATGGGCTACGACGGCAAGGGCCAGGCGCTGCTGCGCGCCGAACAGGACCTGGATGCCGCATGGCAGCGTCTGGGCGGCCAGACGCTGCTCCTGGAGGCTTTCGTGCCCTTCGAGCGCGAGCTGTCCTGCCTGGCGGCACGCGGCCGCGACGGTGACATGGTCTTCTACCCGGTGGTGGAGAACGTGCATCGCGACGGCATCCTGCGGACCTCGGAGCCGCGGCGCGACGACCCGCTGCAGGCACAGGCCGAGGACTACACGCGCCGCGTCGCAGAGCATCTGGATTACGTCGGCGTCATGGCCTTCGAGTTCTTCGTCGCCGGCGGCCAGCTCCATGCCAACGAGATTGCGCCGCGCGTGCACAACTCCGGGCACTGGACCATCGAAGGCGCCGAGACCTCGCAGTTCGAAAACCACCTGCGTGCCATTGCCGGCCTGCCGCTTGGCTCCACGGCCTTGCGCGGTCACTGCGTGATGTTCAACCTGATCGGCGCACCGCCCGACAACATCGCCATGGCCCGCGTGCCGGGCCTACACATCCATCACTACGGCAAGACGCCCAAGCCGCAGCGCAAGGTCGGCCACGCCACGCTCACGGCCGAAACTCCCGAGGCACTGGCCGCACGCCGTGCCCTGATCGAGCCCCTGATTCCATGAACGCATCGTCCGAACCGGTCTGCATCGACCTGCAACCCCGCGAACACGGCATCCACACCCTGGATTCGGGGTTCATGCGTCCGCGCCTGGACGCCATCCACCTGATCGAACACCGGGGCCGAGCGGTGTTCATCGATACCGGCACCGGCCATTCGGTACCGCTGATGCTGGCCGCCCTGGAACAACTGGGGCTGGGCGTGGACGCGGTGGACTACGTGATTCTCACCCACGTCCACCTCGATCACGCCGGTGGCGCCGGTCTGCTCATGCAGTCCCTGCCGCAAGCCCGGCTGGTGGTCCATCCACGCGGGGCGCCGCACATGATCGAGCCCGACAGGCTGTGGGCGGCGACCGTGGCGGTGTACGGGGAGGCGCGGGCGCGGGCCGACTACGGCAGGCTGGTGCCGGTGCCAGCGGCGCGCGTGATCGAGGCCGGCGACGGCTACAGCCTGGACTGGGCGGGCCGGCGGCTGAGCTTCATCGACACGCCGGGGCACGCCCGGCACCATTTCTGCGTGCGCGATCATCACGCCGAAGCGCTGTTCACCGGCGACACTTTCGGGCTGTCCTATCGCGAGCTGGACCAGGACGCACGCGCGTTCATCTTTCCCACCACCACGCCGACGCAGTTCGACCCGGAGGCGCTGCACGCCTCGGTGGACCGGCTGCTGGCCTGCTCGCCGCGGGCGATCTACCTGACCCACTACAGCGAGATCACCGACATCGCCCGGCTGGGGGCAGACCTGCATCGGCTGATCGACGCGCACGCCGAGCTGGGCCTGGCCTGGTCGGATCACGATGCCGGCGCGGCGCGGGAGGCGGGCCTGAGCCAGGGCGTGCGCAGGATCGTGATCGACGAGGCCCGGCGCCAGGGCGCCGACCCCGACCTGTGGACCGAGGTCTACTTCAACGACATTCCGCTCAACGCCCAGGGTCTGGCGGCCTGGCTGGATTTCCGGCGCCGCAAGTCGGCTGCCTGAAAGGTTCTGCCGCCTTGCCGCTCAGACGCCCAGCGCGCTGGCGGTCTCCAGCCACAATTCCGCATAGGCCAGCAGCGCCGCATCGTCGCCGGGGGCGAACGCTGCCAGCGGCGCGCGCCGTTCGCCCATGCGCTCGACCGTCGACGAATACGGCACCACTGCCTGCATGCGCCGCGCCAGCGCCGGGGGCGGTGCATCGAGCAGTTCGCGATGCAGGCTGCGGCGGCGGTCGGCCATCGAAAAGAACGGCCGCAGCTTGCGCGCCGCCAGGCCCTCTGACTTGAAGTGATCCTGAAGCTGGTCAAAGGCCCGCAGCGACAGCCAGGTCGGCACCACCGGCGCCAGCACCACGTCGGCGGCGACCATCACGTTGTCGGCCAGGTGCGACAGGCTGGGCGGGCAGTCCAGCACCGCCAGCGCGTAGGTCTCCGAAAAGGGCCGCAGCAGGCGCCGCAGCGCCTCGCGTGGCGGCTCGATCTTCTTGAGCATGATGTCCAGGTAACGGTAGGAGAAATCCGCCGGAATCAGGTTCAGGTTCCGGTAGGGCGTCGGCTTGACCAGGCGCCCCACCGGGGTCTGGCCGGCCAGCACCTTCCTGGTCTTCTCGGTGCCGGGTTCGCCGCGCAGGTACCAGCTCGACGCGCCCTGGGAGTCCAGATCCCAGAGCAGGGTCGGCAGTCCGCTGGCGGCGGCGAAATAGGCCAGATTGACCGCCGCCGCGGTCTTTCCCACGCCGCCCTTGACTGCATGGACTGCCAGCACCTTCATGATGGTCGCGCCTCCCGCCGGTGTGTCAGCCGGCCTCTGGATACGCCGGTCCCCGGATCGGAATCTATCGCAGCGCCCCTGCGCCTGTCCTACCCGGCTGCGCCCGCGGGCGACACCTCGTCGGTCCAGACCCGGAACGATTGCAGTGTGTTGGCGCCAAAGGCCGTGCTGATGGCGACATCGGCGGCGTCGCGTCCCCGCGCCATCAGGATGCGCCCGATGCGCGGCTGGTTGTTGCGCGCATCGAAGGTGTACCAGGTGCCGGCCAGATAGGCTTCGAACCAGCCGGAGAAATCCATGGTGGCGTAGGGCGGCGGCATACCGATGTCGCCCAGATACCCGGTGCAGTAGCGGGCCGGGATGTTCATGCAGCGGCAGAAGGTGATCGCCAGGTGGGCGTAGTCGCGGCACACGCCGACGCCGTCGTTGTAAACCTCCAGCGCACTCTTGCGCGAGTCGGCATGTTCGTAGCCGAAACGGATGTGGCCCTGCACGAAATCACAGATCGCCTGCACCCTCGGCCAGCCGGGCGGCGTGTGACCGAACAGGTTCCAGGCGATGTCGGTCAGGCGGTCGGTTTCGCAGTACCGGCTGCCGAGCAGAAACATCAGCGCCTCTTCGGGCAGGTTTGCCACTTCGTGCTGCCAGGCCTGTGGCATCACCGGCTCGGGTTCGCCGCTATCGCGCACCAGGGCGTCGGCGGTCAGGGTCAGCCGTCCCTGCGGCGCAATCAGCCGCGTGCACCAGTTGCCGAAGCTGTCGCGATAGGCCGACACCGGGACCGACGGGTAGGTGATCAGATGGTCCGGCCGGATCAGGTCTGAGGCGCGGCTGTAGTGAATGCTCAGCGCCAGAATCATCGGCGTGGGTTGCGGCAGTTCGTAAACCAGCTCGAAACCGACCTGGATGTGCATCGGAGAAACCCTTTCAGTGGATGTCGGGAGTGATGGCAACCTGTCGCAAAAGGCTCGCCAGGCGCCCGGCCCAACGTGCCTGCGCGGGAGGGTCGGCGACCTGATCCTGGCGGATCTCCACGCCCAGATGGGGGATGCCGCGCCGCTGGCCATGCTCGGGCAGCGTGTAGTCGATGCCCTCCTCCATTGCATAGGGTTGGTTGTCGCCTACCTGCAGGCGCGGATCGCGGCGCAGCGCAGCGAGCACCGGCACCGCCAGGCGCGCGTCGGCCCCGTACATCAGGCCGATGTCCCAGGGCCGGTCCTGACCCCGGTAGTTCGGGGTGAAGCTGTGGATCGCGATCAGCAGTGTGCGCCGGCGCTGCTGGCCACGCGCGTCCAGGACCGCCTGCAGCGCCTGATGGAAGGGCTTGAACAGGGTGTCGGCGCGCGTGGTGCGCTGCGCTGCGGTCAGCCCGGCATTGCCTGCGATGCTGCCCCATTCGGCGCTTTCCGGAATCGAGTCGCCGGCCGCCAGGGGCCGGTTGCAGTCGATCACCAGGCGCGAGTAGTTGTGCAGCACCAGCGGGGCGTCCAGGCGCTGCGACAGCAGCCGCGCCACGGCGCCGGCGCCGATATCCCAGGCGATATGGCTGCCCAGGGCGGTGTCCGACAGGCCCAGGGTGCCCAGCGCGCGCGGCAGGCGCGCAGCGGCATGCTCGCAGCACAGCACGATGTCGGAGGTGCCGTCGGCGCACAGGGTTTCCACTGCGGCCGGTTCGTCCGGCGCCAGCAGTGCATTGGGTTCACTGCTGGCGCGCATGATTCAGGAATCCCCGAAATGGATGGACGCCACCGCAGCCAGAATCTTCAGACGCTGTGCTTCGCGATCACGCATCTGACGCGCGATGCGTTCCTCGACCTCGCGTTCCTTGCGGGCAACCGCGGCGTTGGTGCGCTCGATGCGCTGCCGTATCCGATCCACCGCGATGGAGATCGCGCTGAGCTCGCAACTCAGGCTGAGCACATCATGCTCGATGCCGACCTGCGCCTGGGCTTCCAACTGCTGTTCGATGAACGTGCGACGCCAGGCGGGCGAAGGCACGTCGGTCAGCGTCAGGCGGAATTCGGGCACGCCGTCGTTCCGGATCAGTGCCGGATGCTCGGGATCCAGCCAGCCCTTGAGGCCGATGCGCGTGCCGGTGCCCTGATCCGACCGCGGTTTTTCCTGGGGCGGTGCGGCGGGAACGGACTCTGGAGCTTGCACGGGTTCAGGCGTCGAACAGGGGGTCGAGCTCATCCAGGCGGATGCCGGGATGATCGGGCGCGGGGACCGGAAGGTCGGCCTGGTGCAGCACCGCGCCGTCGATGTGTCCGTCCGCGATTTCGAGCAGGGACACCACGGTGGCCTTGTGAATTCCGGCCGGGTACACCGAAGGTGCGCCACGGACCAGTTGCCGGGCACGCTTGGTGGCCACAGCACACAGTTCGAAGTGGCTGGGGATCCGTTGCAGACAGTCTTCCAGCATTGCACGTGCCATGAGGGTTCCAGATCGACGCCGCAGGAGCACGGTCAGCCAGTGTAAGCCCTTTCACGGCGCATCATCGGCGGGCAGTGGCGCGGCAGCCGAATCCCGATGCCAGGGCCGCGCGTATTGACCGTCACCCCGGTCCCAGAGACGTGAGATCCGTGATCCGACACCCGAACGCCTGCATCGCAGCCCTGCTGCTGGCCCTTCTGGCGACGCCTGCGGCGCACGCCGCCATCGACTGGCAGAACTGGAGCCCGCAGACCTTCGCCTCGGCCCGCCAGCAGGACAAGCCGGTGTTTCTCTACCTGGAGGCCGTGTGGTGCCACTGGTGTCACGTGATGCAGCGCCAGACGCTTTCACGACCGGAGATCCAGGCGCAACTGTCGCGCGACTTCGTCGCCGTGCGCGTCGATCACGATGCCGATCCGGGCCTGGCCAACCGCTACCGCGACTACGGCTGGCCGGCGCTGGTGTTCCTGTCGCCAGAGGGCGTCGATCTGGTCAAGCGTGCGGGCTACATCGGCCCCGACAACTTCGCGCGCCTGCTCGATGCCGTCGCCCGCGACCCCACGCCCGAGCCACAGGCCGTGGTGGCGCCGCCGGTGGCCGGTCCGACGCAACTCGGGGAGCCGGCGCGCAGATACCTGCTGCAGCGCCATGACGAGAGCTTCGACCCCGAACTCGGCGGCTTGCGCACGGCGCAGAAGTTCCTGGATCGCGACAGTGTCGAGTACGCCCTCGAACATGCCGACGATCCGGTCGAGCGCGACAAGGCGCTGCTGACCCTGGACGCGGCACGCGCGCTGATCGACCCGGTCTGGGGCGGTGCCTACCAGTATTCGACCGGGCGGGCCTGGAGCACTCCGCACCACGAGAAGATCATGCGCGTGCAAGCCGGCTACCTGCGCATCTATGCGCTGGCCTACGGTCGATTCCGGCGCCCGGAAGACCTGCAGACCGCACGCGATCTGCAGCGCTATCTGATGGATTTCCTGCGTTCGCCCGAGGGTGCGTTCCACGTCAGCCAGGATGCCGACGTGGTGCCCGGTCAGAAATCCGCCGGCTATTACGCGCTGGACGACGCCGGGCGACGCGCGCGCGGCATGCCGCGCATCGACACGAGCCTGTACGGCGACGCCAACGGCATGGCGGCCGAAGCGCTGGCGACGCTGTACGCGGTGAGCGGCGACACCTCGGCGTTGCGCGCGGCCCAGGCCGCACTGGACTGGGTTCTGCAGCATCGCCGCGGCGCCGACGGTCTGCTTCGCCACGGCCAGGCCCCGGATGCGTCGGCGCACCTGAGTGATTCGCTGCACGTTGCGCGGGCGGCCTTGCGTCTCTATGAAGTCACCGCAGACCGTGACCGCCTCGACACCGCCGATGCGCTGGCGCGGGCGATCGACGCCGGACTGCGTCACCCCGAGGCCGGCTTCGTCACCGAGGCCCCGATCACGGGCATTCCCGTGCGGCCCGGACCCGACCTGGCCGAGAACATCGTCGCGGCGCGCTTCTTCAACCGGCTCGGGCACTACACCGGAAAGGCGGCGCATCGGCAGTCGGCGCAGCACGCCATGCGTCATCTGGCCGGACAAGCGGCGCGCATGGATGCGTTCGAGGAGGCCGGAATTCTGCTGAGCGACGAGGAACTCGCCCGCGATCCCCTGCACCTGACCGTGGTCGGCGCCAAGTCGGATGCCAGCGCCGAGGCCCTGTTCCAGACCGCGCTGCGCACTGCAGGAAGTTACCGCCGCATCGAGTGGTGGGATCGCGGTGAGGGGCCCCTGCCCCACGACGATGTGCCGTACCCGGACTTCGAGGATTCCGCCGCCTACGTGTGCACCGCCGGACGTTGCTCCCGACCCAGCCGCACACCCGAGGAGTACGCGCGACAGATCGGTCGCCTGACGTCGTCGACCACCACCACGGCCAGTGCGGTGCGCCGCTGAGAGGGCGCCAATGAGACGAGCGTTGCAGCAGGGCCATCGGCCTCACGCGGCCGGGTGCTCGGAATACTTTGCGCCGTCAGGGCCCGGGAGTGCCGGTGGAGCCATTGCCCGCTACAGACTTCCTCGCTTGCCGCCGATGGCTGACTTCGGACTGCCTTCGTGGCAGTCCTCAGCAGGGCCATCGGCCTCACGCGGCCGGGTGCTCGGAATACTTTGCGCCGTCAGGGCCCGGGAGTGCCGGTGGAGCCATTGCCCGCTACAGACTTCCTCGCTTGCCGCCGATGGCTGACTTC
>JAJFJX010000326.1 GCA_021773655.1 Panacagrimonas sp. | reverse complement strand
CGATGCGCTGGGCCACGCTGCGTGACAGGGTGATGGCCGAGCCCCCCTGCGAAAGACACAGCCCGGTCACCAGCGGCACGCCGACGCCGTCGGCGCCCAGGGTGGCGGCGACCGGCATCGGTGCCAGGCACTGGGCGGCATCGAGCGCGCCATAGGCCAGGCGGTCGCGCAGGCTGGCCCAGGACACCTCGCGCACCAGGTTCACGCTCAGGCCCTGCGCGCGGAAATAGCCGCGATGGGCTGCCCACAGCAGCGGCGCCGAGTCCAGCAGTGGCATGTGGCCCAGGGTGAGGTTTTCGGTCTCCGGTCTGAAGTGGCGAATGGCTTTCATGGTCTTTCCGGTGCGGGAGGCCCTGTGGCGTCGCGGGGCGTTCGGGGCGGTTCCCGGGGTGATTCGGGTCCGGCCGCGGGTCCGGTCCGACTCGCTGTCGGGCCGACAGGAGCACGTGTCATCCATCCCCGCTCGGGGTGTCGAACAGCTCGGCCGCGGCCAGCACCGTGCGCGCCGCCTCGCCGATGGTGATGCGGCGGCTCATGGCGCTGCGCCGCAGCAGCGCGTAGGCCTCGGCCTCGTCGAGCTTGCGCAGCCGTGCCAGCGTGGCCTTGGCACGTTCGACGTCGCGACGGTCGGCGAGCCGGGCGCGCATGTCGTCGAGTTCGTGGCGCAGCTTCTGGTGCTCCCGGAATCGCGCGATGGCGACATCGAGAATGGCGCGCAGCCGGGGCTCGCTGAGACCATCGACGACATAGGCGCTGACGCCGGCCCGGACTGCGGCGGCGATGGTGTCGGGGTCGGCGTTGTTGGCGAAGAACACGATCGGGCGCGGCACCTGCTGGGTCACCGCCGCACAATTGTCGAGCACGTCGCGCGCCGGGTTGTCCATGTCCACCAGGACCACATCGGGCTGGACCCGGCGGACCGCGGCGAGCAGATCCTCGCTGGACGACAGGCGGGCGACGACATCGTTTCCCGTCGCCAGCAGAGCCTGGGTGACGAACGCCGCACGGGCGTCGTCGTCATCGACCAGCATCACCCGCAGGCTCACGACCTGCCTGCCCACGCCTGGCCGATGCATGAGGGCCGCGGTTTGCACCCGTTCGTTGCAGATAGCCATGGAGTCCGATTTCCCACTGTCCGGTTCGTCCTGCAGGCGATCAACGCCGGCTCCTCCAGAAACAAAAAAAGCGTCCACTGCTCGCACAGAGGACGCTGTTGTCCTGAGAACTTTCCGAAGGACCGACCGGGTATGCCCGGCTCGGCCGAAGTGGGGCGGCGCTGCCCCGTGTGTTGCGGAACAACTCATGCCAAACCCGTGCCAGAAGTGGTTCGGCTGTCACTGGACAGTGCAGGGCGGGGCAGGGCGCTCCAGGGGCACGCTAATTGCGTGGCAGACCCGGAATCATTCAGAACCGGGGACAGGGACCTTCGTGCGCGTAATGCTGGTCGACGACAACAAGGTGCGCATCGAACAACTCGATCGGGCGCTGACCGAGGCCGGCCACGAGGTGGTGGCGCGGCTGCTGGACACCGACGACATCGTCGGGGCGGTAGATCGTCTGGCGCCGGACATCGTGCTGATCGACGTCGACAGCCCCAACCGCGACACCCTGGAATCACTGGGCCAGATCTCGCGTGACCGGCCGCGGCCCATCGTGCTGTTCGCGCAGAACTCGGATTCCGAAACCATCCGCCGCGCCATGCGTGCCGGCGTGTCTGCCTATGTGGTGGACGGCATGACGCCGGGCCGCCTGCAGCCGGTGATCGAGGTGGCCATCGCCCGTTTCCAGGAATTCCAGGGCCTCCGGCAGGAACTGGCCAGCACCAAGTTGAAGCTCGCCGACCGGCGCGACGTGGAGAAGGCCAAGGGCCTGCTCATGAAGCGCAAGGGGATGGACGAAAACACTGCGTACGAGACGCTCAGGAGAATGGCCATGGACCGCAACATCCGGCTCGGCGAGGTGGCTCGCTCGCTCATTGCCGCGGTAGAAATGCTGTGAGCCGCATGCCTTCCTCCAGCGTGCGTGCGGCTTCGTACAAGCGCCGCAGGGTTCGCCTGGGCATGCTGCCGCTGGCCGACGCGGTGCCTTTCCTGGTGGCGCGCGACCTCGGATTCTTCGAAGGCCAGGGCCTGGACGTGACCCTGAGCCTGGAATCGTCCTGGGCCGGCATCCGCGACAAGCTTGCCGTGGGTCAGATCGACGCCGCGCAGTTGCTGGCGCCGATGCCGCTGGCGGCCAACATCGGCGCGGATCGCCTGGGCGTGCCGATGGAGACCGCGCTCACCCTGTCGCGCAACGGCAACAGCATCACGGTCTCCAATGCCCTGTTCGAGCGCATGGACGCGCCGGCCCCGGAGCCGCTGGCGGCAGGTGCGGCGCTGCGCCGCGTGATCGAGCAGGACCGCCTGCACGGTCGACCACGACGCGTGTTCGCGCATGTGTTCCCGTTTTCCACGCACCACTATCTGCTGCGCGACTGGCTGTCGGTCAGCGGCATCGACCCCGACGAGGACGTCAGCCTGATCGTGATTCCGCCGCAGCAGGTCCTGCAGCACCTGCGCGAGGGGCGGATCGACGGCTACTGCGTCGGCGCCCCCTGGGGCATGGCGGCGGAGGCCGAAGGACTCGGCCAGCGCCTGCTCGCCACGCACACCATTCGCCCGGGCTGCGCCGAAAAGGTGCTGGGCGTGACGCGTTCCTGGGCAACGCTGCACCCGGCGGCGCACCTGTCGCTGGTGGCGGCGCTGATCGAGGCGGGTCGCTGGCTGGAGCAGCCGGGTCATCGCGCAGACGCCGCGCAGATGCTCATCGACGCCAGGCTCATCGCCGCCCCTGCCGAAACCCTGCGCGCGGCCCTGAGCGACGACGGTGCGGACCTGCGCGGTCCGCAGTTCATTTTTGGTGGCGGCCAGACCCTGTCGCCGCACCACGATGATGCGCGCTGGTTCCTGTTGCAGATGCAGCGCTGGGCGCAGACGCGCAGCGTGCTGGATGTCGACTCCACCGTGCAGTCCAGCTATCGGCTGCGCCTGCACGGTCAGGCCAGCGTGTTGGCGACCTCGGTGAGTTCGGTCGCGCACTAGCGCACTGGCGCAGCTCGCGCGGCTGCGCTCGCAGGGCCGCTCCGCGCAATGGCATGAGGTTTGCCTGATTTAATCTCAATTCGCGTTGCAAGAGCAGGCGCTGCACCGCTGATTCCGGTTCGGGATCAGCGCGGCCAATGAGGGCCGTTTCGCACGCCGGCGGATCAGCAGGAAAGGACAAGGGCGTCCATTCGCAGCGGCCATCAGGCTCGCGGCGGATGGGCGTCCTTTTTTTGTGCGTGGATTCGGGTCGGCGACGACGCAGGATCGGAAATCAGGACGAATTCGGATGGACCGGGACTCAGTCGAGGGGGGTGCAGCATCGCCAGTGCGCACGGGTGAAACCGCCTGCGTGGTGGTGGGTGCGGGCGCCGCGGGTGTGCGCTGCGCGCGTGAGCTGGTGCGCCATGCGCCGGGCCTGCCGGTGCTGCTGCTCGGTGCGGAAACCGTGCAGCCCTACGACCGCGTGCGCCTGTCCTCGCTGCTTGCCGGCGAATGCCGCTTCGATGCGCTGGACCAGGCCGCAGGTCTGGATCAACTGCCCTCGCTGTGCCTGCGGTTCGGCGAGACCGTGGCTTCCATCGATCGCGAGTCGCGCAGCCTGCGCCTGGCCAGCGGCGAACAGCTCGGATATCGAAGCCTGGTGCTGGCCACGGGCTCGCGACCCCACGTCCCGTCGATTCCCGGCACCGAACTCGCCGGCGTGTATGCGTTTCGTGATCTGCGCGATGCCGAGGCCCTGAGCGCGCGGCGACTGCGCAGCCGTCGCACGGTGGTGCTCGGCGGCGGACTGCTGGGCCTGGAAGCCGCGCGTGCCATGCACCGCTTTCATACCGAGGTGGTGGTGGTGGAGCACGGCGGTCGCCTGATGCCGCGCCAGCTCGACGACGCGGCCGCCGCGCGACTCGCCGCGCAGGTGCAGGACCTGGGCATCGAATGCGTGGTCGACGACGGCGCGCTGCAACTGACCGGCGATCGCACGCTCAGCGGCGTGCGCCTGCGCAGCGGGCGCGTGATCGACTGCGACACCGTGGTCATCGCCACCGGCATCGTGCCCAACGTGCGGCTGGCGCTGGACGCCGGCCTGCCGATCGGCCGCGGCATCAAGGTGGACGATGGTCTGCGCACGGCCGATCCAGACATCTACGCCATCGGCGAATGTGCCGAGCATCGCGGCGTGGTCTACGGGCTGGTGGCGCCCTGCCTGGAACAGGCCGCGGTCGCGGCCAGCGTCATCGTCGGCGTCGACGCGCGGTACCTGGGTTCGGTCGATGCCACGCGGCTCAAGGTGATGAAGACCCAGGTGTTCGCCGCCGGCACGCATCCTGATCGCAGCCTGGCCGGGCTGGACCGCGAACTCGTTTTTGGCGATGAGCACAGCTATCGCAAGCTGATCCACCGGCGCGGCAAGCTGATCGGTGTGCTCGGTATCGGCGAGTGGGACGAATTGCCGCGGGCGCTGGAAGCGGTGCAGCAGGCGCGTCGGATCGGCTGGCTTCGGCGCACACGCTTCGAACGCAGCGGCCGGCTGTGGCCACAGAGCGAATCCGCGAGCGTGGCGAGCTGGCCCGCCAATGCCACGGTGTGCAACTGCACCGGCGTGACGCGCGGGCAACTCAGCGGCGCCATCGCCATGGGCTGCGCCACACGCGCCGCGCTTGCCGCCTGCACCCGCGCGTCCACCGTCTGCGGCTCCTGCGCGCCGCTGCTCGACCAATTGCTGGGCGGTGATGCGCGACCGCAGCCGGTCAGCGGTGGCCGGCCGCTGCTGGCGATGACAGTGATCGCCGCACTGGTGACCTTGTTGCTGGCCATGCTGCCCGGCTTGCCATACGTGCCAAGCTGGGAGCGCTTCGTCTGGCACTGGGACGTGCTGTGGCGCAATGGCCTGTTCAAGCAGATCAGCGGTTACACCCTGGCCGGCATGGCCGTGGTGGGGCTGCTGATTTCACTGCGCAAGCGTGCGCCGCGGGTGAACTGGGGCAGCTTCGCGCTGTGGCGCAACCTGCACGTCGGCCTGGGGGTGGGCGCGCTGCTCGCGCTGTTGCTGCACACCGGCGGACGCCTTGGCAACGGCCTCAATGCCGGCCTGATGAGCGCCTTCATTACGCTGATCGTCGCCGGCGCGGCGGCGGGTGCGCTGATCGCGCTGGAACATCGCCTGAGTCCGGTGCGCGCGAAACGTCTGCGCGGCAGCCTGACCTGGGTGCACATCCTCGCCTTCTGGCCGCTGCCGGCCCTGCTCGGCTTCCATGTCCTCAAAATCTATTACTACTGATCCATGGCGGCTTTCCGTTCCTGGCGCTGGATCGCTGTCTGGCTTGCGCTCACCGCGCTCATGGGCGGCGTTCTGGCCTGGGCGCTGCTCGCTCCCGCACCCTCGTCACTGCGCGCCTGGTTTGCGCCCGGTCCGATGACGCACGGCCACCACCAGATCGAGCTGGCCTGCGGCGTCTGCCACACCGATGCCTTCGGTGGCGGAGCGGTGCTGCAGCAGGCCTGCGTGGACTGTCACGGCGAGCAACTCGCGCGGGTGGACGACTCGCACCCCAAGACCAAGTTCACCGATCCGCGCAACCTGGATCTGGTCGGCAAACTGGACGGCCGTGCCTGCGTGAGCTGCCATTCCGAGCACCGCCCCGGCATCGTCGGCGACATGGGCGTCAGCCTGCCGGTGGATTTCTGCGTGACCTGTCACGCCGACGTGGGGCAGGAGCGGCCGACCCATGCCGGTCTGGGTTTCGAGACCTGCGCCAGCGCCGGCTGCCACAACTATCACGACAACCGCGCGCTGTACGAGGACTTCCTGCTGGAACACGCGCAGGCGCCAGCACTGACCGAATCCCGAATCCTGCCGGCGCGCGACTACGCGCAGCGATGGATCGCCGAGCACGCGCCGGTCGCGGCCACGACGCCGGATCACCCGACCACGGACGCGGCATTGGTCGGCGAGTGGCTGGCGTCCTCGCACGCGCAGGCCGGCGTGCAGTGCAGCGGCTGCCACGCGCCCCGGCAGACCGCCTGGCGCGACCAGCCCGATCACCAGGCCTGCGCGAGCTGCCACGACGGCGAGGTGAGGGGATTTCTGCAAGGCAAGCACGGCATGCGCCTGGCCGCGGAGCTGTCGCCGATGACACCGGCCATGGCGCGCCAGCCGATGCACCGCGATGTGGCGCACCAGGAGCTGGGCTGCACGAGCTGTCATGGTGCGCATGCTTTCGACACGCGCAAGGCCGCGGTCGAGGCCTGCCTGGGCTGCCATGCCGATGAACACAGCCTGGCGTACCGCGACTCGAAGCACTTCAAGCTGTGGCAGCAGGAGCTGGCCGGCGAGCTGGCGCCGGGCAGTGGCGTAAGTTGTGCAAGCTGCCACCTGCCGCGCGTGAGCGAGGATCTTGGCGGCGCCAGCCAGGTCCATGTGCAGCACAACCAGAACGATTCGTTGCGTCCGAACGAGGGCATGATCCGTCCGGTGTGCCAGAGCTGCCACGGCCTGAGTTTCGCCATCGACGCGCTGGCCGATGCCGCGCTGATCCGCAGGAATTTTTCGCACGCGCCCTCGGGCCACGTCGGGTCCGTCGACATGGCCGTGCGCAACGAGCAGGCGGATCGCGCGCGTCGTGCGCAGGAGGCGCCATGAGTGCACGGCTCGCCCTGCTGCTGGGGACTTGGGTGCTGTTGCCGGCCTGCTCGCCGGACGCGCCACCGGCAGCGCCGGCGACGATGGCGGAGCCCTCCCCCTCCCCCTCCCCCTCCCCCTCGCCCTCGCCCACGCCGACGCCGCGCGTGTTCCCA
>JAJFJX010000325.1 GCA_021773655.1 Panacagrimonas sp. | reverse complement strand
TCCAAATCAGAAGAACGACGAAATGTTTGTTGCCGTGGTGTTGTTGGCGAGAATGCGTGTGGCCGCGATGGGCAGCAACGTGCCGGCGGCCACCGCGTTGATCACCCAGGGCGCGGAGTCATTCTCCAACTGCACCTCAAGGTTTCCGGCACCACCCACATAGACAGCCGAGGTAGTGGCGGCCAGCGGGTTGGTGTCATGCGGCACGACAGGCGCGCCCTTCTTGAGCGGGTCAGACATCGGCTACCTCGGATGGTCTGGGATTGGAAAGGGCCGGAGGATGGTCAATCCCTCCGGTCTCAGGCTCTCGCCTTTAGGTCTTCGTCAGTTTCACGACCGCACGCGGGCGCTTGACGATCGGCAGCGGGTTGGACTCGGACATGAAGTTGATGACCTTGCCGGTACCCGGATCGTGCTCCCAGACGTAGACCTCATCGCCTTCGGTGTTGACGTAGTCGAAGTGGTCGGCTGGGCCGAAGAAGTTGACATACATGTCATCAACCCCGGTCGGGAACGCATATGCCTCGCCGGCCGCGATGAACCGGGCGACCGTGGTTCCATCCGTCATTACGGCAGAGGCGTTGTATTCCTCGAACACAACACCTTGGTGTTGGAACCGTCGGCGCACATCCTGCTGCAACGGTGCCTGCGTGGAACTGTAGAACTGATACGCCTCGCGGATTTTGGCGTGGCTGACCAGGTCGGCAAACCACTCCGGAGAGCACAGCACGTGGACGCCGGTACTCGTCCCACCTGAGAACGTATTCTCTTCGATGAAGCGGGTTACGTCATTGATCCGCTGATCGACCTTGGTGGTTGCTGTACCGAAGGCAAAATCCTCGACCTTCTGAGTCACCCCAAATTGCGTGTAGAGGTTCATGACGGTCTTACCGGCGCCGTCGAGGATTAGCCCCTTCAAGGCGCCCATGCGGAAATACTCCAGCGTCAGAGCATGCTTCTTCCGCATCGATGCCAGCTTCTTGGCCCGCTTGCGCTCGATGGTGTCCGGGCCAAGATCTCCCGGCATCCGACGGCCCTGGACGTCAGACGGCTTCAGCGCATCGTCCAGCGGGATATGCGGAACGATAATGGCCATCGAGCCACGGCCTTCGGGATTGGAGATCGGCGCCGGCGATCCGGGCTCACGAACCTCAAGCAAGCCCAGGTTCTCGTCGACCTTGTCGATGATGATCGTGCGCCCGGTCACACCTTCGGTGGTGAACAGGTTCAACTCTTGCAGGCGGCCCCACATGTTGGGGACCATGTTGATTTCTCGGGTGTAGTCGGCGGTTTGGAGGCCGGACGTATTCGGTCCTACTGGCATGGCAAATGCTCCTTAAAAGGGATAGCGGCGTCTCGTGACGCGGCGTTGCCGGCATCCCCGCCGGCTAGAACGAGAAACGCGCCCCGGAGGGCGCGCTTTCTCAAACAGAGGGATGGTGGTTGGTGTTAGGTGACGACCGGCACAGCGCCGGCGCCCGCGCGAGCGACGATACCCAAGCGTTCAAGAGCCGCCAGAACAGCGGACTTCTCGGCGGCCGTGGCGTTGGCGTCGTGTACGATCTGTTCTTGGTTGATGAGCGCCGGACCGCGGATGATGCCGACACCCTTTGCGTCAGTGCCGTCGGGTGCCGTGACATCTGCAAACAACAGACCGGCTGGGATCTCCGATCCATCGGCGCCAGTCGTCTCGTGCCGGACATATTTGGTAACCGGCGCCGACATAACGATCCGGAACCGATCGCCGAGCGCGAAGTCCGTCGCACCATCAGCGAGCGTGACATCAAAGTGGTCACTATCAAATGCAGTGGCCACGATCAGATCGGTACCGGTTACGGACTTTACCGGAATACCATCGGGATCACGGACCGCGAACGTGCCGACGTCAGTGCCGATCGCGATGCACTCAAGCTCGTAGGTGCCTTCTTTGACATCCTCGCCGGCAGTGACGGCGCCCATGACGCCGGTGCCGGTATTACCGGCATCAGCGATTGCAGTTTCGGTAACGGCGATGGAACCGACAGCGAGCACCATTCCAGCGGTAAGAACACGAGCGGCGCCGGAGCCGGCAAGGATGTCAATTTCTTCGCGGGTGAACTCTTCGTTGCCCTCCCAATGCGCGAAATCGGTGGTGGCTTTGGAATCAGCGGTGAAAGGCATCAGTGCCTCCTATTTGAGATCGAGTTTTCGGGAGGGAGCATCGCCCCCAGGCGTGCGAACTGGGGTTAGGCGGCCTTGTCCTTGTCCGGGAACATCTGCTGGATCGCCTTGCCGGTGCCGGAGACTTCGTCGTCGCCGACTTCGTTTTCGGCGTCAGTCCGACCCGCTTCTTTGAAGATCTCCTGGCCGGCAGCCGCGCCGAGGGCACGCTCGACAAGAGAGCGCTCGGTGTCGTCCATCTTGGAGATGGCGAGCAACGTGCGGCCCCGTTCGTCATCCGTGCCGGGGAGGTTCGGATACTTATCGTCGGCAACCTTGGCGAGACGGATGACCTCGTTGTCCTCGCGCTGCTTGGCGATCTTCTCCTCGTTCTGGAGGTTCTTCGCGATGGTCTTCTTCATCATCGCGAACATGCCCGGCGTGCACTCAGACTTGCGTACGACCTCGCCCTCGTACTCGATCGTCTCGTCGGCTTCAGCGGCCTTCTCGACCGCAACCTTGCGCTCGTCCGCCGAGAGCTTGATGAAGGCGGCTTGGCCGTCCTCGTCCAACGAACCGAAATGCGCCTTCTGCACGTCGTTCATCGCGGCGATGGCCAACGCCTTTTCGAGCGCAGCGTTGGTTTCGTCGAGCTTGGTCTTGAGGATCTCGGCGTCCGTGTCCGTGACGGTACCGGTATTGTCGCCGGCACCAGCCGACTTCTTCGTCCCAGGCATACTTGCCTCCTTGGTAGACGGGGTGGTGCCGGTGGCTCCGGCAGTGGGCGCCGATTCGTCATCGGCGGGATCGAACTTCGCGATCTTCTCGACTGCATCGGCGTCGATAGTTGCGATGGACTGTTGGAACATCTTGACCGCATCGATCAGCGGCGCGGCCTTCTCAGGCGTTTTGTCATCCATCAAGATGCCGTCAAAGGTCTCCTGCAGAGCACCGACGCGACGGAAGATTTCGTCCATCAGTTGGAACGCTTTTTCGCGCTCCTTGCGCTCACCGAAGATCTGGTCGAAGGACATGAAGTCCTTTGTGACCCTGACCAGGTTGATGATGAACTCGGCTTCAGGCGTGCCACTGAGGATTGTCGCGGCGTCTGTAAACGGATCGTCCAGCCGCTTGGTCAGCACCACATGGGCATCCGGATTGGCGCCGCGGGTGACCAAGCTCACCTCATCGACCTTCAAGCGCGTGAGTTTCTTCGGCATGGGCATGGGCCCCCTATTGGATGATGGCGGTGCCACCGATTGAGAAGTCGGGGAACTCACCGTTCTTGACACGCTCCCAGGTCTCGTCGTCGTAGATCTTCATGACGATGAACCAGCCTTCCTGGTCGAGCGTGCTCTTGAAGGCGGGTCTCAATTCCTTGATGAAGACGAAACTCTCGACGATCTCGCCGATCTGCACGCCCTCGTGCATGACCTTGGCGACACGCGCGTTGATGATGTACTCGTGCGCCGCCTGCTGGATCTCATCGATCGAGATCGTGTGGTCATGGTGATCGGTGACCGTCTCACCTTTTTTGATGACCACGTTGGCCCAGCCGTAGACCAGGCGCTTCTCGTCGCTCGACTTTTGGAAGAATTCGGATTCGATCCGAAATTTGGATCGGGCAATGCTTCGGAACCCACCGTCAGGCATCAGCAGCACTCCCCATCTGGTCGGTGTTAACCGCCGTTGACGACCCCAGGAAGGGGTCGGCCATCCAGCCCCAGCAACTGCTGTGCCGCGGCGCGCTGTTGCGCCAACTGAGCGGCGGCCTGCTGCTCTGCCATCTGATTGGCGATGACGCCGTTGACGATCACCGTGGCGCCGAACTGCGGAGTCATCCCCGCTGGAATGTTCACCGGCTCCAGTTCGACACCATCCCGCGTGATCAGCAGTTGCACTGCGCCCGGCACCACGTTGAAGGCGATGTTGTCGGCGCGCTCGGTGGCGGCTTGGTCTTCGGTCGTGTTGGTCATCACTACCTCAGTGTTATGACGGGCCGACAACGGCACCCAATGCGGTTCGGCGCGGTGCCTGCCGGATCGCCGGGAAACATCATTGGTCCCAACGGTGTGTCGAACGGTTCGTTCATCCCACGGCCGTCCGGGTTCAGACCTGGGATCTGGATATGCGCCTCACGCACGCCGCCATCGTCCTGCGTGACCCAATCCCGCCGCATGTCCTGCTCTGGAATCCGCCCTTCATCCGCGGCTTGTTCCCAAACCATCTGGTTCGCGGCGCTGGCACCCATGGTGCCCTCGGTCTGGGCAATGCGCTTGGCCCGTGCCCGTAACGTCCGATCGGCATAGCGCTCCGTCTGCCTGCGGATCTGGGCGGCCGTTAACCGCTTTCCGGTGCGCCTCGACCGGCGGATGGTTCCGTCGAAGCGCTTATCACGAAGCTCCCGGTTGAGCACCGCGCTATCGGGTACGGGCTTCGCAAGCGCCGCCTCAAACCGTCGAACCGCCTGCATCTCGCGGAAGTTCAAGCCGATGCGTTGCTTCAGTTGCCGTGCGATCCGGTTTGGCGACTGCGCCCCCCGTAAGCCTTCGAGGACGTGAATTCGGGCGCCTTCCCGCATCGGGTCAATCAGCCGCTGTAGGATCCGGGTCTCGCGGGTCCGCTCAAAATCAACATACCGGCCGGCAAGTGGCGAGAACGTTAGCGGCGCCTCTCTGCCTGGGATGGGCAACAGGTTGGCGAACACCTGAGCGGCACGCAGCGTGCGGTCTCGGGCTGCGTCGGCGACCGTCCGGAACACCGCCTCGTTGTCCGTCATGGCCGAAAGCTCAGCCAATGCCCCAAAGGGCCCGTCGGTCTTGATGGCGTCCACCATGCGGCGTAGGACGATGGCGGCGGCAAGAGAGCCGAACGCGGCAATGATGGCGGCAACAACAGCCGCGTCGATTCTGGCTTGCGCCTGATCTATCGCTTCGACTTGGCTATCCGCAGCCAACTTGACGAAGCGGTCCCTATTCGTCGTCGCCGTCAGGGTCATCGTCGGGCTCCGCGTCGAGGTCGTCGTCATCGTCGTCATTGACATCGTCGTCGTCACGGTCGACCGGCACCGGCGTCAGCCCGCCTAACTCACGCAAGGCATTCTCGAGAACGATATCTGGGAATAGCGGAGCCCCGGCGTCATGCAGCGCCCGCACGAAGTCAGCCAGTGCGGCGAGATCGCGCTTCTGGAAATCACCATGGGCAAGTGATGGGGTGAGTTCCCGAGGTAGCCCGTTGCACGCCATCAGCCGCGGGAACAGGTGACGGTTGACGGTGTCGGTGATCTGGCTGGCGATGCCGCGCATGCCGTCGGCAAAAACCGACCGCTGCTCTTGCGCCAACGCGAATGACCCCGTGCCCTGCTGCCCAAGCAGAAGGAACTGCGTGAGCATCGAGCTTGCGATCGCAGACTCGAATCCCTTCTTGACCGCCACCGTGTCGATGGTCCGCGTGCCGGCGGTCGACATCAGCTCGATATCGTACATTCGAACGTTCGAGGGCTTGCCATCGGCGCCCGGCCAAAGGTCACTCGGGAGCGCGAACGCCGCCTGCTCATTGAAGCGCATGTCGCGGAGGGCCTTGAACCAAGCAGCTTTGACAGCCATCGCCTTGTCGCTGGTGCCGTTCAGGATGTCGTTGGGCAGCCGGCCGACCGGAAGGCCGGTGAGATCGCGGTCGATGCCGATTGATTCTGCCGTCTCGGCGTTTTTCAGCAGCACCCACGTCCGGTACGCAATCCGAAGCAGCGAGACGCCATATGGCGACCCGTCGCGCATCTTGGTGCGGAACAGCAATCCCTTCTCGATCGGGATCTCGACCCGGTCCGTGCCGTTCTGTCCCTTCTGGACGAAGGCTTCAGGTCCACCGTTGTCGTCGAACTTCCACTCGACCAGAGTTCGTTGCGGCCGGATAGCCAACTTGCGCAGCCCGATAAGACCATCGGTGAAATTCGACCTGGTTGTCGGGTCTCTGGTGTCGGGCCCGACGCGGCGTTTCAGGACGATTTCGACGAACGACCAGCCGAATGGCAACATGGACAAGACTTCAGAGAGCGTGTCCGTCCATGTCGTCGACATGTCCTTGAACAGCATCTCCGCGAACCGATCAGCGATTTCCTGTGCCGCCGGATTACTCTCATCGGCAGGATCGACCCGCCATTCAGCACCGGTGAGCGTGGTGCTGATGATGTGCAGGCCGGTGCCGACGGTGGCATTGTTGTCCCGCATCTCGGCGAAGACTTCGACGCTCTTGCGGCCGCGCAACTCCGGGAGGAACTCGTCTGGTCGGAACCCGCGGTCGCCGCCCCTCCCGAGAGGAACAGTGGAGACCGACCCCAATTCCGAGAAGTTCGCTGGCGCGGCCTTCCTTAGCGGGTTTCCGTACTGATCGATGACGACTGGGAGGGCTGGATCCACAAGCGGCCTCCCCAATGGTTCTCGATTTATCTTGGAATGGACACCGGCATAGCCATCTCAACAGGCGGCGGCATTTTGGTCAGCTCGTGAAACGCGCGACTGGCGGCATCGACCTGGTCGTCATATTGGCCGGCGTCAAAGACCGCCAACTCATCAATGAACGGGTCGTTCCATGGTCCACGCACCAGCTTGACGTTGCCGACTTCGGCCTGCGCCGACATGGGATCGGCGCGGGTCGTCTTATCCCCGGTCTCCGGAGAAAAACGAATATTGTGGCCCGCCAACTGCTGCCCCAGGTACAGCTTTTGCGACTTGCCTGCCTGGCCAGGATCTTGAGGCGCCGAGATCAGCACTCCATCGCCATATTTCGCTTCGTCCTGGGAGGCAACGGTCTTCATCGTTCTCTCGACAGTGCCCGAAGATGCGCGGAACCGGACAACATCGACCACGTAGTAGACCCGATCGACCAGTGCCATCAGCACACCGACGGTGTACGAGGCGGTCGCGTTTTCCATCTCGTCAGTACCGGCCAAGTCCCAGCCGCGAACAAAGCGACTAGCACCGCTTGGAAGCGCGGGCACGATTGGCAGCCACTCGCGCTTGAACATACCGCCCTCGCGCGGCGCCGGACGCTGTTGGAATTGCCCGGCAACGGCGTAGGCGGTCATTACCTTCTTTTCGCCTTCCAGCCAATCGGCTGAGAACCGTTCGGGGAAGACCAGGTCACCTTCGCGCTTACGTGGATCGACAAAGCCGATCGACGTCGAGCAGCGTTGCTTGACCTCAAACTCCATCGGCAAGTTGAGGTGCGTGTAGTCGAGTCCGAGATCGAGGATGACGCCGGCGATGTCACGCTCATGCAGGCGCTGCATAGTGACCGTGAGCGCCGAAAGTTCGTTGTTCGTCCGACTTGGCAGGGCGTTGCGGAAAGTCTGCTCCGCCGTCAGACGCTCGACCGCTGATTTCGCACTGTCAACCGACAGCGGATCGTCCAGGTGAACGCGATCACCCCGCGACCCCGTCATCGACTTGAAGGCCATGGCCTCACGAAAACCAGTATCGACGTTCTCGAACTTGGTCTTGAGGTTCTGGTCGCCCGTCAATTGGACCGGCCAACGCTCCTGATACCACTGGCTCTGAATGAGCCTTCGGCACTTTAGGTTGTCGCGGAGCGCCAGATCTTCCTTGAAGGCCGTACCGAGGTAACGCAAGTGCGGCATCCCGCGGGGCCCCCACTCCCACGCGGGGAAAAACACGCCAAACAGCATGCTCTTCATCATTCCCGGTGGAACCGTGGTCAGCAGCCTCAAGATGTCGCCGGCGTGCACCGCCTCGAGGTGTTCGCAGATAGCGTCTAGCGCCCAACCCCATTTCAGTTCTGTTGCCGGTTCAAGGATCGGCCACGCCTGCTTGACGAAGTCGGCCAGGTTGTCTTCAGCGTCGAGCTTATCGAGTTCGGCCAACCCGCCGAGTGGATCCTCCAGCGAGAGCGCGAGCGCCTGTTCGAGGAACATTAGCCACTCTTGGACCCGGTTGCCGCCGCCTGCTTTGTGAGGATATCGCGAAGGAACTGCCGGTCTTTCTTCGACAATGCCGAGAGGTCGGGTTTCAAGGTGTGCGTATGGTCATGCAGGTGGTTGACGTTTCCCGTCATGCTGTTCTTGAAGGCGCCGTCGGTCTCCTTGGCCGCGAGCTCACTGAGCTGCATCGCCAGCGGGACGTTGCCCATATTGATAGCGGTCTGATACATGCGCTCGATCCGCGCCAGCCGAACCGCTTTATGGGCAATGCCGGTATTGGATGACTCATCGATCGCGGACTTGCGGCTTTCCTCGAAGATCTCCTTCCATCTCTTCGACAGGTCGTAACGGGGCCGCGTTGGGTCGTAGGCATACGCCTGCATCCGCGTGATCTCGATACCAAAGACTTCTTTTACCGCGTCGGCGACCTGGCTGGGCGTATCGAACGCGCCAAGCCGTTGAGCGATAAAGGTTTTGACGGGGTCGCGCAGCTTCGCCATCAGATCGTCACGGTACAAGAAGGTACAAGTTCGGTCATGCCGCTCTCCTCGGAGGTGCGCAGGTTCCGCACACCGCAGCGATGGACCCTTCGGTGACCTCCGGCCCGAAGCTCGCAGCATCAATCATCGGTTGAACGCCGGCGGCGCCCGCACCGTATCTCCGCACCACGCCGACGAACTCTTCGATGTCGTGCGGCCGGATCGTAAACGCCGGCCTCCCGTCCTTGCGGAACTTCGGGAACCCGAAACCATCCCGGTCCTGGCCCATGTGGTAGAGCTCGTGCTCGACCAGGGCGCAGAACTGCGCGTCCGAGCATTGAAGGGCGCATACCGCGTCCAGGGTCATGATGAAGTCCGGGACGTATCCGAACCAATCGATGATCTGACGTTGGTGTCGCGCACCCACCCAAGTTGTCGCCGAACTACGGCTGCACATCTCGGCAGTTCCGAGAACGCGACGCCCCCTGCTTACACACTCGGCGTTGGTCCATAAGACGCCGATCTGCGCGAAGCGGAGGTGATGGTGTTCGGTGTTGACCAGGGGCGAGCCTTCATTGAGGAAGGATCGCGATATCCAGTCGCTCATCTCCGGCGATGGGCTGAATGTCCCCAGATCAATGCGGTAGTAGAGTTCCTCCGGCGGCGTGGGCCGCGCAAACGAAAACCCGCGCGACTTGGTCGGCACGGGCTTTAGCATATCTCTGAACCACTACAAGTACCGGGCATAATTGTTTCTTTTCAATAGGTCAAGAATTTTTAAGGTGACGAGATCTGCGGCGTTCGTGCCGAGACGGGCGCGGTGACGCTTCCAGTTCGATGCTGTTGGCGGCGATCGAGGTGATCCGGTACCAGCCGTTGGTGGTTGGGTCGGCGCGGCTCCTGACGTAATGCTCCTCGTCAGGAACGAGACCAAGGTCGCGGAAATCCACGGCGATCATGCTCGTCTTCCTCGGCACGAGCAGTTGCGGCTTCAATGCAACGACCGATGTCCCGCCCAGTAGCGATTCTCGGACGTCCCCCATCACGGCCCCTCTGCATTCTGTGCAAGCACCTCGCGATAGTGCTTCGTGCAGTACGGTTGGCCATTGTGAACGGACTCCACGCGATCTTTGCATCTCGCCCACGCGCATGGACGATCGTCAGGTGAGCCATAGAATTGCCGGAGGACTTCAGTGGCGCCGATCAGATCACGGCACTCCACGTTGACTGTTGGGTCGCGCCACGGGTCCAGCAGCCATTCCGGCACTCTGTCGACAAAGATGTACCGCACCATGACGTCCATCTGCGCCGCGCTCAGCGCGCGAACCGCCTCCTCGTAGTCGGCTTCGCGGTTCTCAAGCGCTTCACGCGCCCGCTTGGTCATCTCGTCCCAATTCGGTGAGCGGCCGTAACCGCCCGAGACAAGGTCGACGTTCCGCGGGGTCATCGTGCCGAACAAGCTTCCGTGCAGGATCAGGAACTGCTCACCGGCCTCCTGCTGGAACGGCGTGATGATCTTGCGCAGGTTCAGCAGGCCAAGGGGATTGCCGAGATATGATCGCGTGACGTATTGCACGACCGCGCGACGGGCGCCGTCGGTCAGTTCATGACGCTCGACACGCTTGGTTTCCTGAAGTAGCGATCTTGCGTCATCTGTAAGGTCGTCGGCCTCGGCGCGCCCGGCGATGAACCTCAGCGCCAGGTCCCGGTCCTCCTCGGATACCCTGCAATTCACCAAGGCACGCTGGATCCCCGCGTAACGCTGAGCGCGGTCACGATCGCGGTCGCGTATCGGCAAGACGTCGCCGGAGTTGTCGCGCTCCTTAACCCCATAGGCGTTCGCCGGCGGAAGCCACGACCTCTGGCGCTTAAGCCTGAATCGTTTCCTGACCGCCTTC
>JAJFJX010000324.1 GCA_021773655.1 Panacagrimonas sp. | reverse complement strand
GACGCTACCTGCCCGAGTACCGCGCCTGCCGCGCCACCGCCGGGGACTTCATGTCGTTGTGCCGCAACCCCGAGTTGTGCTGCGAAGTGACCTTGCAGCCGCTGGAACGCTACCCGCTGGACACCGCGATCCTGTTCTCCGACATCCTCACCATTCCGGATGCGATGGGCCTGGGGCTGCGCTTCGTCGAAGGCGAGGGCCCGGTGTTCGACCGGCCGCTGACCCGCATCGAAGACATGGCCCGGCTCGGCCGGCCGGACCCCGAGACCGAACTGCGCTACGTGATGGACGCGGTGCGCACCATTCGCGGGGCACTGGGTGATCGCATGCCGCTGATCGGCTTTTCCGGCAGCCCCTGGACGCTGGCGACCTACATGGTCGAGGGCCGCAGCGGTCATGATTTCGCCAAGGTCAAGCGGCTGCTGCTGGACGAGCCGGAAGCCTTCGACGCGCTGGCGGCCCATCTGGCCGATACCGTGATCGACTATCTCGCCGCGCAGCATGCCGCTGGCGCCGATGCGCTGATGGTGTTCGACACCTGGGGCGGCGTGCTGTGGCCACAGGCCTTCCAGCGCTTCTCGCTGGCGCCGATGCAGCGCATCGTCAGCGGCCTGGCGCAGCGTGCGCCTGGCGTGCCGGTGATCCTGTTCACCAAGAACGGCGGCCAGCATCTGGAGGCGATGGCCGCCACCGGCTGCGCCGCGCTGGGCGTGGACTGGACCACGTCGCTGTCCGATGCGCGTGCCCGCGTCGGCCATCGCGTCGCGCTGCAGGGCAATCTGGATCCGGTGACGCTGTTCGCGCGTCCGGAGCGAATCCGCGCAGAGGTCGCGCGCGTATTGGCGGATTACGGTGACGGGCCGGGCCATGTGTTCAATCTTGGTCACGGCATCCTGCCGCAGACCCCGCCGGAGCATGCGGCGGCAATGATTCAGGCGGTGGTCGAGCTTTCGCCCGACCATCATCGTCCGGACTGACATTCCGGGCTGCATCCGTTTCCGAGGCCAAACACATGATCTCGGCACTGTTCCCGGGCTGGCTGGTCGGCGTGCTGACCTTCGCCTTGATGTTCGTGGTGCTGCTGTTCTGGGGCCTGCTGTTGTTCGTGCCGGTGATGCTGCTCAAGCTGCTGCTGCCGTTGCCGACGGTGCAGGACCGGTTGTCGCGGACGCTGGCGATCATCGCCAGCCAGTGGGTGGCGTCCAACCAGATCGTGTTCCGCCTGATGCATGCGCCGGCCTGGCAGCTCGAATATCGCGCGCAACTCGATCCGGCCAAGAGCTATCTGCTGGTGTGCAACCATCAGTCCTGGGCCGATGTCCTGATCCTGTTCGACCTGTTCCATGGCCGCACGCCATTCCTGCGCTTCTTCCTCAAGCGCGAGCTGATCTGGGTGCCGCTGATCGGCGTGATCTGCTGGGCGCTGGACATGCCGTTCATGAAGCGCCACTCCCGCCAGGCCATTGCCGCCAATCCCGCACTGCGCGGCGAGGATCTGGCCACCACCCGGCGGTTCTGCGAAAAATACCGCTGCCGGCCGATCACTGCGGTGAACTTCCTGGAAGGCACGCGCTTCACCCAGGCCAGGCACCGCGCGATGCACTCGCCCTTCCGGCGCCTGCTGAGGCCGAAGTCGGCCGGCATGAGTTTCATGCTCAACGCCATGGGCGAGCAGTTCGGCGGTGTCATCGACGTGACGCTGGCCTACCAGCCGACACGCCCGGGCCACTCGCTGTTGTGGAGCTGGCTGTGCGGCGAGCAGAGCCAGATGGCCATCGATGTCGACCTGCTGCCGATTCCCGGCGATCTGCTCCACGGCGTTTACGACCAGGACGACGCATTCCGCGATCGCTTCCAGCACTGGGTCAACGGCATCTGGTCGCGCAAGGACGCGCTTCTGGAACGCATGCTGGAGGAAGGATCGGCACAGGCACATGCGCAGACGACCTGAGCCCCGGGGGCGCACAATGATGGTGGCCGGCATCTCAGGGGACGCCGGCTGAGCCGCCCTTCCCGGATGCCGCCCCGGTCGACCCGCAAATTCGCACAGCGAAACGAACCCGCGTGCAGATAAAGTGCGCCCACAACAGGACCGCCGGGAGCCCGGCCAGGGAAGCCTTGAATGTTGATGGGCCTCAACCGCTATCAGTGGACGGTGCTGTTCGCCGCGTGGCTGGGCTGGGGCTTCGACGTGTTCGACAGCCTGCTGTTCAACTACGTGGCGCCCAACTGTGTGCCGACCCTGCTCGGCCTGGAGATCGGCTCGCCGCAGGCGCGCCAGGCCACCCTGTACTGGACCGGCCTGCTGACCGCGGTGCTGCTGATCGGCTGGGCGGTGGGCGGCATCGCGTTCGGCTGGGTATGCGACCGCATCGGCCGCAAGCGCACCCTGCTGCTGACCATGCTGATGTATTCGCTGGGCACCTTCGCCTGTGCCTTTGCGACCAGCATCGAGATGCTGCTGGTGTTCCGCATCGTCACCGCACTGGGCATCGGGGGTGAATGGGCGGCCGGGGCAGCGATGGTGGCCGAGGTGGTGCCGGAGGAAAAGCGGGTCGAAGCCGGTGCGCTGCTCTACACCGCCGCGCCGATGGGCCTGTTCCTGGCCACGTTCGTCAACCTGCAGGTGGCCGGCAAGTGGTTTCCGGACAACCCGGAGGTGTCCTGGCGCTATGTGTTCCTGTTCGGACTGCTGCCTGCGTTCGTGGCCTTCCTGGTCCGCATCTTCGTCAGGGAGCCCGAACGCTGGCAGCGTGCCAGCGCGACGTCCGTGGCGCCACCGAAGCTCAGCGAACTGTTCACGCCGGCCTATCGCCTGGCGACTCTCAGCGGCCTGCTGATGGCGATGATCTGCCTGCTGATGTGGTGGTCCAACAACGCCTTCATTCCGCTGATCTCC
This sequence comes from Panacagrimonas sp., assembly GCA_021773655.1. Taxonomy (GTDB): domain Bacteria; phylum Pseudomonadota; class Gammaproteobacteria; order Nevskiales; family Nevskiaceae; genus Panacagrimonas. The sequence continues at coordinate 6,348 of JAJFJX010000324.1, read as the reverse complement.
ACCGGCCTTGCGCAGACCGCGGCCGTGGAACAGGGCCTGGACCGCAGCGCGACGCTGGCACTGGTGGAAAGCTGGAAGGCCGCCGCCACCAGCTATTTCAACTTCGGCGGGCTGCTCGGCACCCTGCTCACCATCCCTGCGGCCAAGCTGCTGGGCCGGCGACCGATGTTCGCGATCTACTTCATCGGTTCGGCGCTGTCGATCTTCGCCACCTACGGCCTGGATCTGAACCCCGAACTGCGCCTGGCGATGTACTTCTTCATCGGCCTCACCGTGTTCGGCGTTTTCGGCAGCTTCACCTACTACCTGCCGGAACTGTTCCCCACCCGGCTGCGCGGGACCGGCAGCGGTTTCTGCTACAACTTCGGGCGCGTCTTTGCCGCTGGCGGCCCGTTTCTGGTCGGCATTGTCGCCAGCCAGGGTGCAAACGCCTTCACCACCGCCAGCGTCGTGCTGTTCTACGTCGGATTCATTCCGCTCGCAGGCCTGCTGCTGATGCCGCTGGTCGTGGAGACGCGGGGACGGGCACTGGCGGATTGATGCGGCGCAGGCTACGCGGATGGTGCTGCGTTGCGTAGAAGCCGTTGAGCGAGAGGCTCTGAACGCAGGTCGCGCCGGTGCTCCCGACAGCTCAGCTGCGCGAACCCCGCGACGACGCAGCAGATCGAAGCAGCCGAACGCGCGAATGGCGCCGGCGCCGGCGCCGGTTCGGTTCCGGCTGAGTTTCATTTCCAATCAGGAATCCTGGATCCCCAGGATCCGCGTGAGCCCATCGCGACCACAAGGGTTCCGGCTTTGCGGCCTTGAATGAACCGGGCACTGCTGCCTGGACGCAGCCGTCCGGCGTCGCGCAGGTGCCCCTGGGCTCAGACCGGCTGGCTGCGCACCCGTGCCACCGCCTCCAGCCAGCCCGCATAGCGCTGCTCGGCCTGCGCGGGCTCGATGCCCGGCTCGAAGCGCGCGTCTTCTGCCCATAACCGGGCGATCTGCTCCAGAGATTCATACACGCCGGACTGCAGGCCCGCCGCGTAAGCGGCGCCGAGCGCGGTGGTTTCGACCATCGCCGGGCGCACCACGGTGATCTGCAGAATGTCGGCCAGCGACTGCGTGACGAAGTCGTTGACCACCATGCCGCCGTCGACGCGCAGCTCGGTGGGCGACAGCGCATCCTCGCGCATCGCCTGCATCAGGTCGCGGGTCTGGTAGCCGACGCTTTCCAGCGCTGCGCGCACGATGTGGGCAATGCCGGAATCACGGGTCAGGCCCAGAATGGCGCCGCGCGCGTCGGGGTCCCAGTACGGTGCGCCCAGGCCGGTGAAGGCCGGCACCAGGTACACGCCGCGGGTGTCCTGCACCGAGCGGGCCAGGGCCTCGGTTTCGCCGGCGGCCTTGATCAGGTGCACCGCGTCGCGCAGCCACTGCACCGCGGCCCCGGCCACGAAGATGCTGCCTTCCAGAGCAAAAGTGGGCTTGCCGTTGAACTGGTAGGCGACGGTGGACAGCAGGCGGTTCTTGGAGCGTACGCACTCGTCGCCGGTATTGAGCACCATGAAACAGCCGGTGCCGTACGTGCTCTTGATCATGCCCGGCGCAAAGCAGGCCTGGCCGACGGTGGCGGCCTGCTGGTCACCGAGCATGCCGCGGATGGGCATGGCGCCGTCGAACAGCACCGGGTCGGTCAGACCGAATTCGGTGGCGCAGTCGCGAATCTCCGGCAGCAGCGCCCGGGGCACGCCGAAGAAGGCCAGCATCTCATCGTCCCATTGCTGCGTGCGCAGGTTCATCAGCGCGGTGCGACAGGCGTTGCTGACGTCGGTGGCGTGCACGCGGCCGCCGGTCAGGCACCACAGCAGCCAGCAGTCGATGGTGCCGAAGGCCAGTTCGCCGCGCTCGGCGCGCGAGCGCGCGCCGTCCACCCGATCCAGGATCCACCCGATCTTGGTGGCCGAGAAGTAAGGGTCGAGCAGCAGGCCGGTGTGTTCCGACAGCCATTGGCTGCGGTCCGCATGCCGGGCACAGAACTCGGCCGTGCGCCGGTCCTGCCAGACGATGGCCGGGTGGATCGGCTGGCCGCTGGCGCGATCCCAGATCACGGTGGTCTCGCGCTGGTTGGTGATGCCGATGCCGGCGATGTCGCGCGCAGTCATGCCGGCCCCGGCCAGCGCCTGGCGCACGCAGGCGACGACATCGTCCCGGATGCGCAGGGCATCGTGCTCGACCCAGCCCGGCTGCGGGTAGGACTGCTGCAATTCGATCTGGTGTGTGGCGAGCTTGCGGCCGTCGCGGTCGAAGACGATGGCGCGCGAACTGGTGGTGCCCTGGTCGATGGCAAGCAATGCCGGCATGGGTCGCCCTCCTGGCTTGGTCAGATTTGTGGAACACTCCGCGGACATCCTCCACAAGCGCCGATCACGGCGCCGGACATCGCGAGGCTGGGCTGTGAGTGCGACCGAATATCATCTGAATGTCAACCGCGAGACGGTGGCGTTCGTGCGTCGCTGGACGCCCCGGCGCAAGCCGCGCGCCTGCTTGCAGATCGTGCATGGCCTGGCCGAGCACGGCGGTCGCTACGCGCGCTTCGCCACCGCGCTCAACGCTGCCGGCTACGCAGTGTTTGCCCAGGATCTGCCAGGCCACGGCCGCACCGCGCGCGCGCCCGACGAGCTCGGCCACTTCGGCGACAGCCACGGCTGGCGCTTTGCGTTGCAGTCGATCCGTGCGGTCCAGGTCGACATTCGCGAACGTCACCCCGGCCTGCCACTGGCGCTGTTCGGGCACAGCATGGGCGGCCTGCTGGCGCAGGATTACATCGTCCACCACGGTCGCGAGATCGCGGCCTGCGTGATGTCGGCCACCACCGGCAACATGGGTCTGATGCGCACCATCGGCCTGGGCCTCATGCGGACGGAAAAAGCCTGGGCTGGCGCGCGTCATCGCAGCGCGGTGGCCGAGGCGCTGTCGGTCAAGGCGTTCAATCGAAAGTTCCGCCCCAACCGGACCGACAGCGACTGGCTTTCACGCGACGTTGCCGAGGTCGATGCCTATGTCCGAGACCCGCGCTGCGGCTTTCGTGCGTCCACCGAGCTGTGGCTGGAACTGCTGATCATCGGCGCGCGCCTGCGCGAACCGGCGCGTCTGGCACGAGTGCCCAAGGAGCTGCCGATCCTGCTGATCGCCGGCAGCCATGATCCGTCCACGCGTGGCCTCAAGGGTCCACGCGCGCTGGAGCAGGCCTACCGCGCCGCCGGGATCCGGGACGTGAAGCTGATCGGCTACGACGGCGGGCGCCACGAACTGCTCAACGACACGTGCCGGGAACAGGTGACGGCCGACGTGCTGGCCTGGCTCGAAGACCACGTGCCGGCGTGACCCTTCGCTTGCGCCTGCGACCGTCGACGTTCGCGGCCGCGCTGATCGTGCTGTGGGCGGTTGCGGCGACGACGACACAGGCAGCGCCCGAAGCAGAACTCCTGGAACGCTGGACGCGCCACGACGCCGCGTCCAATCGCGTGCTCAATCACGGCCTGTGGCGCGACTTCCTGCAACGCTACGTGGTGGCCGGCGACGACGGCATCCACCGCGTCGACTACGCCGCCGTGAGTTCCGATGACGGCGGCCTGCTGAGGGTCTATATCGACGATCTGCAGCGCACGCCGGTGTCGCAGCTGCGCCGCGCCGAACAGTTCGCGTACTGGATCAACCTGTACAACGCCGTCACCGTCAAGCTGGTGCTGGAACGCTACCCGGTGCAAAGCATCCGCGACATCTCGATTTCGCCCGGCCTGTTCAGCAAGGGCCCCTGGGGAGCCAGGCTGATCAAGGTCGAAGGCGAGAATCTGTCGCTCGATGACATCGAGCACCGCATCCTGCGGCCGATCTGGCGGGATGCGCGCATCCATTACGCGGTCAACTGCGCGGCACTGGGTTGTCCAAACCTCCCCCGCGAGCCCTTCACGGCAGCCAACACCGAAGCGCTGCTGGACGCCGGGGCACGCGCCTACGTCAATCATCCGCGCGGCGTGCGCATCGACGAGCAGGGCCAGTTGATCGTGTCCAGCATCTACCACTGGTATGCCGACGACTTCGGTGCAGATGCGGCCGGCCTGATCGATCACTTGCGCCGCCATGCAGGCGCGGCGCTGGCAGCGGAACTACAGGGCGTGTCGAAGGTTCACGATCACGCCTACGACTGGTCGCTCAACGACCTGCGCTGAGTCGCCACCGCCGCCGCCACCGCTCGGGGTGGCCACGCCCCCGTTCGTCCTTGCCGTCGGCGCAGCACGGCCGTTGGGCCCGGACCGCCTTCAGGTCGGCCAGCGATGCGCCAGTCTTGTTCCACCGGCCTCGGGGCGCCGGTAGCAGAAACCCCCGGCGCAACGCGGTCCACCTCCACGCCGCAGCAAAGCCGACCTGCACCTGCCCCGCCGCCGGACCTTGTGCCGCAGCACGCCACAACTTAGGTGTCGTGAGCGGACGGGTTTGATCCACATCTCGCAGTTCAATGTTCAATTAAACGTTCAAGCAAAGGAGATATTCATGCGCAGAATTTCAATGTTGGTGGCTGCTTCGGCCCTGTTCGGTGTGCTGTCCGCGCAGGCTTCGCCGGTCGGCGGCGTGGTTGGTTCGGTCAATGGGATCGCCAATGGTGTGCCGGTGGTCGGTGGCGCTCTCAACGGCGTGATCGGTGGGGTCGGCGGCAACGTGGCCGGCCAGGCAGGCGGTCTGCCGGTGCTCGGCAGCCTGCCGGTGGCCGGGGATCTGACCGGTTCGGTCAGTGGCACGCTCAGCGGCGTTGTGGACGGCGCGCTCGACACTGCCGGCGCCAATCCGGTGGGCCTGATTGGCGCCGACCTGCCCGGCCTCAACGGCGTCCCTGAGGTCGGCAGCCTGGTCGGCGGCCTTCTCGACACCGCCAGTCTCGACAGCCTGAGCACCGCCACCGAACTGCCGGCCCTGAACAATGCGCTGGACCAGGCCGTGCCAGCCCTGAAAGCGGTTCCGGTAGTGGGTGATGTGATCGGCGGCAGCGTCGGTGTGGGTTCGATCGGTGTCCAGGGCGGCGTGCCGGTGGTCGGCGATGTGCTCGGCACCGTCGGTGCTGCAGTGCCGGTGCTGTAGCAGGCCGTTACAAGGTGATGCAAACAGACCGCGGCCCGCAGGGGTCGCGGTCTGTTTTTGCGACTCGTTGCGTCCGCCGTGGTATCGAGCGCCCGTATCGAGCGCCCGTATCGAACGCCGTATCCAGAGTCGGTATGGAGCCAGACAAGGTGCGGGGCGACACGCTCGATCGACCTGGTTCAAATTTCATCGAACAGCCATGCCAACAGCGCGAAGGAAGCCGTGACCCATCTGTGCAGGCCGGTCAGTTTTGATGCCTTGACGCCTTCAGCAAGCTGATGGCCCGCAAGGCCGCGCAGCACCTGCGCCGAAGCCTCATCCCGACGTCGCGCGAAGATCTGTCGATGTTCCAGGTCCATGACTGCCATTCGATCATCGAACTGGATCACCGACTTGGTGACCATCAGGGATTTGGGCGCATCCGGGACGGCGCCGCCGTCAATGAGGTGATGGACAGTATTTCCATCCTCGGCCGCTACCCATAGATTCGAACCTTCGACTGCAACGGAAGCCCTGCGCATGAAACCACTTGCGGCCATCGTCGCCGTGTCCGAGATGAAGCCCGGACGCTACCCGAACTACAACGGTATGGAGATGTACCGGCAGGTCATCGCGCAGTTCCTGCGCGAGTGGCCGCAACTGCGGCCCTCGGACATCGGCGGCCTGCTGTCGGCGCCGGCCGGCATGGCCTCGGCCGATGGTGTCGATGTGTTCGTGCACGAAAAGATCGCCGAAGAACTCGGCATCGAGCCGAGCTTCAGCGAGACCATCAATGCCGGCGGCGGCACCTACGCGCTGATGCTGATCCGCGCGTCCCTGGCCATCGAGCGCGGGCTCTGCGATTCGGTGCTGTGCCTGGGTGCCGGGCGCTTCCCCAACGTGGGCAGCGGCATGGCCGAGATGCTGAGCAAGCTGATCAGCCATCCCGAGTTCGAATATCCGTACGGCACTTACATTCCGCCGATCTTCGCGCTCAACGCCACGCGCCACATGCACGAATTCGGCACCACGCGCGAACAGCTCGCGCAGGTCGCGGTATCGCAGCGCGAGTGGTCGCTGCTGCATCCGGATGCGCTGATGGCCCCGCAGGGGAGTCTGACGATCGACAAGGTGCTGTCCTCGCGCCCCATTGCCTACCCGTTCAATCTGCTCGACTGCTCGGTGCCCAGCGAAGGCGGATCGGCGGTGCTGGTGGTGTCGCCAAAGATCGCCCAGCGCTACGCCAAGAAA
>JAJFJX010000323.1 GCA_021773655.1 Panacagrimonas sp. | reverse complement strand
CAGATCGAGCAGGCCATCGGTATCACCGCCGAATACACCGCCAGCCGGGTCGCTTTCGGCAAGCCCTTGCTCGAAAACCAGCTGATCTATTGCAAGCTCGCGGAGGTCAAGGCCGAATGCGCCGCCGCGCGCGCCCTGCTGCGCGAGGCCACGGAGCACTACGTGGCCGGCGACCAGGATTCGAACCTGCTCACGGCGATGGCCAAGTACAAGGTCGGACAGCTCGGCCAGACCGTGCCCAGCGCGTGCCTGCAGTTCTGGGGCGGGCAGGGCTTCATGTGGGACAACATGATCACGCGCATCTTCCGCGACACGCGCCTGTGCTCCATCGGCGGCGGCGCCAACGAAGTGATGCTGCAGATCATCGCCAAGGACATGGGCCTGATGTCTGGGCACAAGTCTGGCCGAAAGACCGGCAAGGAAGGCTGAAGCCATGCCGATTCTGGAAACACAGGTGCGGCGCGATTCGGAAACCTTCCGCCGCCGCCGCGAGGCCATGCTCGCGCTGATCGACAACATCCGGCGGCTGGAGCAGCAGGTGCACGTGGTGTCGGCACGGGCGCGGCCGCAGTTCGAGAAGCGCGGGCAGCTCCTGCCACGCGAGCGTCTGGCACGCCTGCTCGATCCCGGCGCGAGCTTCATCGAGTTGTCCACGCTGGCGGGCTACGCGCAGCACGACGACGACGGCAAGGAGGAGGTATACGGCGCCGGCGTCATCATCGGCATCGGCTACGTCTCCGGCACGCGCTGCCTGGTCTACGTGAACGATGCCGCGATCAAGGGCGGCACCAACATGCCGCAGGCCTACGACAAGCTGCGGCGCGCGCAGGACATCGCGACGCGCGCGCGCCTGCCGTTCGTGGCGCTGGTGCAGAGCGGCGGCGGTAACCTGTTCAAGCAGCATCTGGGCTTCAATCGCGCCGGGCACCGCTTCATGACCCAGGCACGCTCGTCTGCCGCGGGCATCCCGCAGATCACCGTCGTGCATGGCAACTCCACCGCGGGCGGCGCCTATATCCCCGGCATGTCGGACTACGTGGTGATGGTGCGCAACAAGGCACGCGCCTTTCTCGCCGGGCCGCCGCTGCTCAAGGCCGCTACCGGCGAGATCGCGGACGAGGAGACGCTGGGCGGTGCCGACATGCACGCGACGCGTTCGGGCCTCGCCGAGTTCGTGGCCGAGGACGACGCGCATGCCATCGAAATCGCCCGCGAACTGGTGCGCCAGCTGCGCTGGACTGATCGCGTGCCGCCCTCGCATGGCCGGGCTTTCGCGGCACCGAAATACGACATCGAGGACCTGTGCGGGCTGGTGCCGGTGGATTATCGCGAGGCCTACGACTGCCGCGAAGTCATCGCGCGGCTGGTCGATGGCTCCGAGTTCACCGAGTTCAAGGCGCTCTACGACCCGTACACCATCTGCGGCTTTGCCGAGATCGGCGGCTGGCCGGTGGGCCTGATCGGCAACAACGGGCCCATCGACAACCACGGCGCGCACAAGGGCGCGCAGTTCATCCAGCTCTGCTGCCAGGCCAACAAGCCGATCATCTACCTGCAGAACACCACGGGCTTCATCGTGGGCAAGGAGCCCGAAGCCGGCGGCATGATCAAGAACGGCGCCAAGATGATCCAGGCCGTGGCCACCGCCACGGTGCCGCAGATCACGGTGCTGGTGGGCGCATCGTTCGGAGCCGGCAACTACGCCATGTGCGGCCGCTCGTTCGAGCCGCGCTTCCTGTTTGCGTGGCCCAACGCCAAGCTCGCGGTGATGGGCGGCGAGCAGGCGGCGATGGTCATGGAGATCGTCGAGGAGAACAAGCAGCGCGCGCGCGGAAAGTCGCTGGACCGCGACAAGCTCGACCAGCAGAGCCAGGAACTCAAGTTGCTCTACGAGGAGGTGTCGAGCGCGTTGTACTGCACGTCGCGCGTCTGGGACGAGGGCATCATCGATCCGCGCCGGACCCGCGGACTTTTGGTAGAGTTGCTCGACCTCTGCGTGCGCAACGAGAACACCCGCCTGCACGGCAACACCTTCGGCGTGGCGCGCATGTAAGGTCAGCCGCCTGCCAGATGGGCGGCCCGAGGCCGAACCATCCAGCTCAACCGAGACCGCCGAATGTCTTATCCCCACCTGTTGAAGCCTCTCGACTTCGGCTTCATCACGCTGCGCAACCGCTTGCTCATGGGCTCCATGCACACGCGGCTCGAAGACGAGCCGGACGGCATGGCGAAGCTCGCGGCGTTCTACGCCGAGCGCGCCCGCGGCGAAACCGGGCTGATCGTGACCGGCGGGTTTTCTCCGAACCCGGCAGGACTGGTCGGGTCTTCGGGTCGCATGCTCGCTCGTCCCGACCAGGTTCCCGAACACCGCAGCATCACCGAAGCGGTGCACGATGCGGGCGGGATGATCTGCATGCAGATCCTGCACGCGGGCCGCTACGCCAAGCACGACGACATCGTCGGCCCATCCAGCATCCGCTCGCCGATCAACCGGCGCATTCCGCGTGCGCTGGAATCCGCCGAGGTGGAACAATCCATCGAGGATTACGCCAACTGCGCGGTGCTCGCCCGCGAGGCCGGCTACGACGCGATCGAGCTGATGGGCTCGGAAGGCTATTTCCTGCACCAGTTCTTCGCGCCGCGCTCCAACCAGCGCACGGATGAGTGGGGCGGCTCGCTGGAAAACCGCATGCGTCTGGCCCTGGAGGTCGCCCGGCGCGTACGCGCCCGGGTCGGGCAGGACTTTCTCGTGATCTACCGCATTTCCATCATGGATCTGGTGGATGGCGGCAATACCGGCGAGGAAATCATCACGCTCGCGCGGGCGCTGGAAAAGGCTGGCATCAACATGTTCAACACCGGCATCGGCTGGCATGACGCACCCGTGCCGACCATCGCCTACTCGGTTCCGCGGGCGGCGTGGCGGTTCGCGCTACGCCCCCTGCGCCAGGCGGTGTCCATTCCGCTGGTGTTGTCCAACCGCATCAACACGCCCGAGGTAGCCGAGGACATCCTCGCCTCGGGCGACGCCGACATGATCTCGATGGCCCGGCCGATGCTCGCGGACGCGCATTTCGCCCGCAAGCTGGGCGAGGGCCGCGCCGACGAAATCAACACCTGCATTGCCTGCAACCAGGCCTGCCTGGATTTCATCTTTCGCGACGAGGTCTGCGGCTGCCTGGTCAACCCCTACGCCTGTCGCGAGACCGAGTTGGTGCTCAAGCCGGCGACCAAAAAGAAGAAGGTCGCCGTCGTCGGCGCCGGCCCGGCCGGCCTTGCGACCGCGCTTGCGGCGGCGCAGTCCGGGCACGCGGTCACGTTGTTCGAGGCGGCCAGCGAGCTTGGCGGCCAGTTCAACCTGGCGCGGCGCATACCGGCCAAGGGCGAGTTCAACGAGACCCTGCGCTATTACCGCAGTGTGCTGCGCAAGGAGCATGTCGACATCCGTCTCAACACACGGGCCGGTATTGGTGACCTGGGCGGCTTCGAGGAAGTGGTGGTCGCCACTGGCGTGACGCCGCGAATGCCGGACATCCCCGGCATCGGGCACGCGAAGGTGATCAGCTACACCGATGCGCTGACCGGCGCGCGGGCGGTGGGTCAGCGCGTCGCGATCATCGGCATGGGCGGAATCGGCTACGACATGGCCGAATTTCTCTGCGCGCCGCAAGTGGCCGAAAATGAGCGCGTCGGCGCGTTCCTGGAGAAGTGGGGCGTCGACCCGGCGAATCGCGGCCCCGGCGGTTTCCTGCCCACTGGAATTCCCAAGCTCAAGCCGGCGCGGGAGGTCACGATGCTCCAGCGCAAGACGGATCGGCCGGGCGGCACGCTGGGACTAAGCACGGGCTGGGTGCTGAAAAGCGAACTCGCGCGCTACGGCGTGCGCCAGCTGGTCGGCGTGACCTATGAACTGATCGACGACGAGGGCCTGCACATCAGCATCAACGGCGAACGCCAACTGATTGCCGTGGACTCGATCGTGATCTGCGCCGGACAGGATTCGGCGCATGGGCTTTACAACGAGCTGCTCGCCGCCGGGCAGCGGCCGCATCTGATCGGCGGCGCCAGCAAGGCCGCCGAACTCGATGCCCTCTATGCCATCCGCGAAGGCACGCTGCTGGGTCTGCGCCTGTAGTAACAGCGGCACGCGTCAGGGTCGGATAACCCCGGCGCGCGCCCACCCTCAACTTACGCTGGGGCCAGCGCCGCGACGCGCTTGCGGAACGCCAGGTAATCGGCGGCGATCTCGGCCGGGGCTTCGAACGGCGGTACGTGACCGACACCAGGAACGATGGTGCTGCTCGAGTTGCACAGCATTCCGGTGAAGCTCTTGACGCAGTCGACATGCACCAGGCGGTCCTCGTCGCCCCAGACGATGTGCGTGGGCACCTTGCAGTCGACGAGCAGTTCTTCCAGGTGCGGGGATTTCTCGATGACATCCACGAACTGCCGGGTGCGCAGCCCATGCGCGGCAATGGCCCGGGTTGCGAGCACGTCGATGAGCACGCTCGGCAGCGGTGGCGAGCGCGACATGATGAACGGCAGCAGGTCACGCATTTCCTGGTGGGTCTGCACCAGCAGCGGGTTGGGTCCGCCCTGCTTGACCTGGGACAGCAGCTCGCTCGGTGTGCTGTTGAACATGCCGGCGCTGGAGATCAGCCACAGGCTCGAAATCTCCTGCGGATACGTCGCGGCATAGCTCGCCGAGATGAAGCCGCCCATGGAGTGGCCGGCGATATGCGGGCGCTGCAGGCCCAGCGCTTCGATGAACGCGTGCAGGCGCGTGACCTGATCTGGAATGCAGTAAGAGGCATCCAGCGGCGCATCGCTCTCGCCGAAGCCTGGCAGGTCGAGCGCGATCAGCCGGTAGTCCTTGACCAGGAAGCGGGCGAGGCGGTTCCAGTTGTCCTTCTCGCCACCAAAGCCATGGACCAGGACCAGCGGCTCGCGGTCGCCACCGCTGTCCCAATACACCATGCGAAAGCCGCCGGCGTTCAGCTCGTGCCGCTTGACGCCGACCACGGCGCGCTCGATCCCGATGAGCAGGTCCACCATGCGCGCCGGGAACACGAACCACAGTACGAGCAACACCACGGCCAAGAGGCCCAGCACGCCAAGAACAATGTATAGAACAGTCATCCGCAAGC
>JAJFJX010000322.1 GCA_021773655.1 Panacagrimonas sp. | reverse complement strand
CTTTGAAGTGGGGGCACCGAATGCCCTCGCGCAGTTGCTGGCGCTGGCACAGAGCGTCATGACCAATGTGGGCGTGGCGGAGTTGACGCGGCGCCTGGAGTCGTTGGCAAAGGGAACTGCAAGGAATCCTCCGAACGAGGCAGAAAGCCGCGCACTGGCGTTCGGGCGCGCGCCCTCTCTCGCTGCGGCCGCCGCGCTGTTGTTGGAACTCCGGGCACTGCCGAACGTGCGGGTGCATCGGCCGGCCATCCTCTACGGGGTGCTCAAGGCGCTCCGAGAAGCCTCGTCGGGGGCCGTCCCTCTGGCAGAAGCGGCCCGGCGCGTGCGGGAAGAGAACCGGCTGTTGGGGCGCCCGCTACCAAAACGCGCCGTCGGCAGCACGCTGTTGCTCAAGGGGCTGGAAGCGGAAGTTGCGGTGCTGCTAAATATCGAGGGTATGAGCGCACAGAACCTTTACGTCGCCATGACCCGTGGGTCGATGAAGCTCGTAGTGTGTAGCGCCAGTCCAGTGATCGGTTAGAGATACTTCTTGAACGTCGCCGCCGCAATGCACACCGCCACGCCGAGCAATGCGGCGCTGGGCAGCAGGATCAGCAGCGGGTTCACGCTGACCGGCAATGCCAGGTAAGTCACCCACGGCAGTACGGCCAGCGGGATCAGGCTGGCCCTGGCGCGGTGATAGATGAACCCCGATTCGCGTCCCGCGCCGAAGCGGCGGATGTCCCGGCGTACCAGGCCGTCGACCAATCCGACGAAGGCGGCCATCAGGAACAGCGGCAGGGTCAGGCACAGCACCAGCAGCCGCACGAGGAAGACCAGCGTCGTGTAGGCCGCCGCGATCAGGTAGCTCTCCACGTTCACGTAGACCAAGCCGATGTAGTAGCGGAAATCCTTGGTCGGGCGGTGGCTGCCGGCGCTGGCCTGCGCCGAGGCGTCGCGTATCCAGTCCAGCAGGCCGCTTTTCACGAACAGCCAGTCGTAGCCCTGCTCGACCAGCCGGTGCGCGGTGCGCCCCGGCTCCTGTACCAGCGCGCTGCGCGTGAAATGCGTGGAGAGCTGATCCAGCTCGTAGTGCAGCATGCCCTGCGCGTGGCGCCAGCCCTGATCGGGCCAGAAGAAGTGCATACCGACGCATTCGATCAGGATGCACAGCAGCAGCGCGCCGCACAGCACACCGAAGAAGCGGAACGGCAGCGTGACCAGGCCGGCGATCAGCCCCTGCTGTCGTTGCTGCTGGCGCTGTGCCGCGACGGCCGGATCGCTCATGCTTCGGCCTCTTCAGCGGCGGCCATCTGCTTGAAGTCGTCCAGCAGGTCGTCGGGCAGCGCCTTGTCCTGCAGGCCGGGGATGCCCTGGTTCTCCCACCAGTCTCCTGCCTCGACGTAGTGCTGTCGCATGTAGCCGGCCAGCTCCTGCAGATCCTTCGGCATGGCTTCGTCGGGGTCGGGTGCCGGCAGCGGCATGCGGACTTTCCAGAGGTTGCCGCCCTCGGTCAGCGCGAAGCACTGGCCCTTGGGCAGCGCCACCACGTGCGCGGGCTCGATCAATGGCACGCTGGTCGTGCTGATGCGGTCCTGGGTGTTGGATGTGAAGGCGGTAGTGCCGTGCGGGTCGGAGCTGTCGGTGGCGCCGCTCATCAGTGCCGTGGCGTACACCTCGACCTTGGGCAGTTGTCGCGTCAGCAGTTCGGCGGTGGCGGTCTCGCGCACGCGCAGCATGTACAGGTTGTTGAAGTTGCCGTCCACCTGGCCGGCCTTGGCGCGGTTGCCGATGCGCGCCTCGATGTCGCTCAAGGTCTGCGTGTAGGCCGTCACCTGTACGCCGGCACCGCCGCCCTTGTTGACCATCGGGATGAACTCGTCGCCCATGAGTTCATTGAATTCGTCGGCGTGGACGTTGATCGGAATCTTGGCGCCCGCCGCTGCGCCGGGCAGCCCGTCGTCGATGCCGAACTTGTAGATGTGGCCGGCGACCGAGACCAGATCGCTGAACATCGAATTGCCCACCGCCGCCGCGACTTCGGCGTCGGACAGCGCATCCAGCCCCACGTAGACCACCGCGCGTTTGCGGATCACCTGCATCCAGTCGAAGATCGGCCGCGGGTCGGACAGGTCGGAATAGTTCGGTGCGAGCAGTTGCGCGATCTTGCCGGTGGTGAGCTTCTCCAGCAGCGGCAGCAGCGAAGCGACGATCTTGTCGAAGTACGTCCGGTCGTAGCGCACGGCACTGCGCAGGCCGTCGAGCACCGGGTCATAGACGCGCACTTGGGACAGGTACTGTTCGAGGGCCACCACGCGCTTCTCGCGCCCGATCATGTTGCGCGGGATGTTCTTGTCGTTCAGCTTCGCTTCGAGCTGGACGATGACCTCCCAGGCCTTCGGCTCGTTCCTGGCGAAGTAGTGCTGGGCGTACTCGATGAACAGCGCGTCGATGTTGATGACGTGGCGCTGGATCAGCAGGTAGTCCGGTCGCTGCCCCAGCTCGACCAGGGCGCGGGCGATGATGTTCACGAAGCGCCAGGCGAATTCGCGGAAGGCGGCGCTGTTGCCTTCGCCCGAGAGCTGCCCGGCGATGCGCGTGGCCACTTCGGAGATCCGCCCGAACCGGCCCACGGCGTTGTAGCGCGCCGAGATGTCCGGCCAGCCCAGATGGAACACGTAGAACTCGCCTTCGCGCCCGGCGCGCTTGGCCTCGACGTACATGCGCTTCAACAGGTCCGCATCGCCCTTGGGGTCGAAGACGATCACTACCTCGTGCTCGCCGCGGACCTTGCGGCGGATGTCTTGCGTGATGAACAGCTCGGCCAGCCGCGTCTTGCCCACGCGCGTGGTGCCCAGCACCAGGGTGTGGCCGACGCGCTCGCCCAGCGGCAGGGTGACGTCGACCTCGTGCGGCTCGATGCCATGCAGGCGCGGCAGTCCGCCGACCGGCGGCAGCGGCCGCGCGGGGTTGAGCGGGCTGTCCCAGGCCAGCGCGCGCGCCAGCGTCGAGATGGGAAACGGTGCGAACTCAAGCCGCTCCTCCAGCCGCCGGGCGGCCCGGTAGATCGCCGTCGGCTCGACGTAGCGGCGGAACTCCGGCCGGTAGGTCTGCATCAGCCGGTGCGTGTGCCGCTGCTCCCAGCGAAAGCCCCGGCCGACGAACAGCCGTTGCTGACTCACCGGCACGTCGCGGCTGGTCATCACGTAGCGCGGCAGGCGGCGGATGTTGCGGCGATAGCGCAGGATCGCCCAGGCATCGCGCAGGCGAATCGCGCCGAAGGTCAGGAAGGCCAGCGCCGAGCCCAGGCCGAGCAGCGGATTCAGCGCGAGCGACCACGGTGCCACCAGGCACAGAATCGCGGCGCCGGTGCAGACCGCCACGGTATGAAGCTCCACCGCTGGCCGCAGCAGCACCTCGACCGCATGCGGTTGGGCCATTTGCGCACCTACTGCTCGACGCCGGTGGACGTGATGAGCACCGGGTAGTGGCGCAGGCCCAGGCGCTGGGCCAGGTCGTCGCCGGAGGCCGGCGACAGGATCAGGCCGGGCGCCAGCCTACGCAGCGCCGTCAGCGCGGCCATCGACTCCACGTTGACCACCAGGCCCACGGCCTGCAGCTCTCGCAGCGCCGCCTGCCGCTGCCGCAGCCAGGCGCGCGAACGCTCGTCGTCGCCGATCAGGAACAGCGCCGTCAGGCCCGGCGCCCGGATGACGCGGCGCTGCACGTCGCCCGGCGACAGTTGCGTCGAGCGCACCGGCAGCATGGCGGCTTCGGCGTCGGCCGCGTTGCCCACGCGCGGGGCTGGCATTGGGGCCGGCGGTGTGGCCTGATCCGGCTGGGGATTCAGCGGCCGGTAGTACGGCAGCGCGGAGTCGCCGCCGCGATCTT
Source organism: Panacagrimonas sp. (assembly GCA_021773655.1). Lineage (GTDB taxonomy): Bacteria > Pseudomonadota > Gammaproteobacteria > Nevskiales > Nevskiaceae > Panacagrimonas. The sequence continues at coordinate 95 of JAJFJX010000322.1, read as the reverse complement.
CGACGACGATCAGCGGCGCGGAGACGGTCTGGGCGAAGACGGTGGTCGTGGACAGCAGCCCGATGGCGGCGATGAGGACGGTGTGGTTCATGGCG
>JAJFJX010000321.1 GCA_021773655.1 Panacagrimonas sp. | reverse complement strand
GCCGGCCCGGTCGCGGATCCGGAGTTGTGGCAGAATCTGCGCGCCGCGCGCCGGCTGGGACCGCTGGATGCTGTGCCGGCAGCCATGCAGCAGACCTGGCAGATGACGCAGCTCACCCTCAGGGTGATCTGGCACATGGTGCTTGGTGAAGTTTCGGTCAAGAACATCAGTGGTCCGATCCAGATTGCTCAGGTGGCTGGAGATTCCGCCCGGATCGGGCTGGTCTCGTTCCTCAGTTTCATGGCGGTGGTCAGCGTCAGCCTCGGCGTGCTGAACCTGCTGCCGATCCCGCTGCTGGATGGCGGGCATCTGGTGATGTTTGCGGTCGAGGGGCTCAAGGGCAGGCCTTTGTCCGAACGCACCCAGGTGACGGCGCAATACGTGGGTCTGGCGTTCATCGGCATGCTGATGGTGCTGGCTTTGTTCAACGACATCATGCGCCTGGTTTGAAGGCGCGGAAGAAAACCCCCGCGATGGGTCAACTAGACAAGCGATTCCGACTCCGGCTGATTGCGGGCGCAGCCTGCGTGCTGTGGCTTCCGGCCGCGATGGCGTTCCAGCCCTTCACGATCGGGGACATCCGCGCCGAGGGCCTGCAGCGGCTGGACGTGGGAACGGTGCTGACCTACCTGCCGCTGTCGGTTGGTGACACCCTCAATCCACAGAGTTCGCGCCAGGCCATGCGTGGCCTCTACAACTCCGGTCTGTTCGACGACATCCGCCTGGAGCGCGAGGGCCAAACGCTGGTGGTGCGTCTGCGCGAGCGCCCGGCGATCGCCTCGTTCGAGATCGAAGGCAACAACAACGTCGGTGGCGATGACCTCATCGAGTCGCTCAAGAATCTGGGCCTGACCGAGGGCGAACTGTTCAAGCGCGAGCTGCTCGACGGCGTCGAGCAGGAACTGCAGCGCCAGTACTACGCCAACGGCTATTACGACGTGGAGATCCAGACCACGGTCGAGGATCTGCCCAACAACCGGGTCGACCTGAAGATCGATGTCACCGAGGGCAAGGTCACCACCATTCGCGATATCAACCTGATCGGCGCCAGCGTCTATGACCGTGACGAGCTGCTGGACAATTTCAAGCTGTCCAAGTCCAGCAAGTGGGAGCCGTTCCAGAAATCAGACCGCTATTCCAAACAGCAGCTCAACGGTGACCTCGAAGCGTTGACGTCCTACTACCAGGACCGTGGCTACCTGAAATTCGACATCGCCTCGGTGCAGGTGCAGTTGTCGCCCAGCAAGGAAGACATCTACATCACCGTCAACGTCTCCGAAGGAGATCGTTACAAGGTCCATGAAGCCCGCTTTTCCGGGGACACCGTACTGCCGCCGGATTTTCTCAAGCTGTTTTTGTCGACCCGCAATGGCGAATGGTTCTCACGCAAGGAGGCGACCGAGAGCGCCAATCGTGTCGAGGCGGCACTTTCGGATGTCGGCTTTGCCTTTGCCAAGGTCACGCCGCTGCCGGAAGTCGACGAGGACAAGAAGGAAGTCACGCTCAATTTTGCCGTCGATCCAGGCAAGCGCGCCTACGTGCGACGTATCAACTTTTCCGGGCACGGCCGCACCCACGACGAGACCCTGCGCCGCGAGATGCGCCAGCTCGAAGCCGCGCCATTTTCCAAGAGCAGCGTGGAGCGCTCGCGCGTGCGTTTGGCGCGTCTGCCGTTCATCGAAGAGGCCGAGGTCGAGACCCAGCCGGTGCCCGGTTCCGACGATCTGGTCGATATCAACTTCAACATCAAGGAGCGTCCGCCCGGTTCCGTGCAGTTCGGCATCGGCTTTTCCGGCACGCAGGGCCTCCAGGTCACCGGCAGCCTGACCCACACCAACTTCCTGGGCACCGGAAACCGGGTCAGCTTCCAGGTCGCCAACAACACCGTCGCGCGGTCGGTCAACGCCAGTTGGAGCGACCCCTATTTCACGCAGGACGGTATCAGTCAGACCGTCTCGGTGTTTTACCGGAGCACCGACTCGGTGATCCGCTTCAGCTCCGGATTCAACTCCAACACGATCGGTTCGTCGTTGACATACGGCATTCCGCTGTCTGAGTACACTTCGCTGCGTGCCGGACTGGGCCTGGAACAGACCGCGATCGACACGTTCGCAAACTCGTCGTCGGACCAGGTGCTGCAGTTTGTCACCGACAACGGCACCAAGTACCTCGAATACGAGCTGCGCACCGGTATCACCCGCGACACTCGTAACCGGACATTCTTTGCCTCCAGGGGCTCGCTGCACCAGCTCACCCTGGACCTCAAGATTCCAGGCAGTGACCTTGAATACTTCACGGCCCTGTACCGCTACCAGCAGTACGTCAGACTGCCGTGGAAATTCTTCGTCGAGCTGACCTCCAACATCGGTTACAGCGACGACTACGGCAGCGGCAATTCGCAGGTGCCGCCGTACGAGAACTTCTTTGCTGGTGGTGCGCGCACGGTGCGAGGCTATCGGGACGGCTCGCTGAGCCCGCGTGACACGCCGTTCGACAACCCGTTCGGCGGACGCCTGCGCACCACCGTGCAGACTGAGTTGGTCATTCCCACTCCGTTCGAAAGTGATCAGCGCTCCACCCGCGTCAGCCTGTTCTACGACACCGGCCGGGTGTTCGAGGCGCCGGAGGACTTCGACGCGGACCTGCTGCGTTCGTCGGCCGGAATCGCCTTCCAGTGGTTCACGCCGTTTCTCGGCCTGCTCGACCTGTCTTATGCTTTCCCGCTGGATGATGAACCCGGCGATCGGACCGACCGATTCCAGATCAATTTCGGCTCGGGCTTCTGATCAAGCCGGCTCTTACCATTTTTTTTGCACCGAAGAAGACACCTCCATGCGCAACCGTTCCTCTCTGCTAGCCCTTCTTTTCCTGACGTTCGGCGCCGTCGCGCCGGCCCACGCCGAGCTCAAGATCGTCACCATCCGGGCGGCGGACATCGTCTCCGCCTCGCCTCAGTTCAAGTCCAGCCAAGCCCAGATGAAGGCCGAGTTCGAGCGTCGCAAGACCGAACTCGAGGCCGAGGTGCGCAAGTTCGGTGAGGACTCCCAGAAGTTTCGTCGCGAAGCGGACCTGATGAGCAGCGATGCACGCGCAAAGGCGGAAAAAGAGCTGCAGACGCGTCGCATAGACCTGGATTACAAGCAGCGCCAGTTCGGCGAGGATTTCAAGAAGCGTGACCGCGAACTCAGTGAGAGCCTGATGAACAGCATCAAGGAGGTGGTGGTCGACGTGGCCACATCCCAGGGTGCCGACATCGTCATGCAGGACCCGGTGTATGCCGCTCCCGGTATCGACGTCACCGACGAGGTCATCAAGCGCCTGCAGGCAGCTGGCGACGGCAAGGGCAAAGGCAAGTAGGTTTTCCTTTCTTGCCGCAGGACAATGCCCTCGTACCGCCTCTGTGAGCTGGCGCAGCGTTTCGAACTGGAACTGCACGGCGCGGCCGACACGCTGATCACCGGCGTGTGCACCCTGCAGCCGGGGCAACCCGGATGCCTGGCTTTCCTGTCCAATCCGAAGCTGCGCGGACAGTTACAGGACAGCGCCGCCGCCGCGGTGATCGTCAGTTCGCGCGATGCGCCGAACCTGCCCGGCCCGGGGCTGGTTGCAGGCGATCCTTACCTGGCCTTTGCGCGCATCGCAGGCCTTTTCGACCCGGGTCGCATGTTCGCGCCCGGCATCCACCCCAGCGCCGTGATCGACGCCGCGGCTGGGCTCGGGCGTGGCGTGCATGTGGGGCCGAACGCGGTGATCGAGGCGGGCGCGCAGATTGGCGACGACAGTTTCATCGGTCCCGGTTGCGTGATCGGACGCGATGCCCGTCTCGGTGCCTGTTGCCGGCTGGTGGCACAGGTCCACATTGGCGCGCGCAGCCAGATCGGTGATCGCTGCCAGTTCCAGCCCGGCGCCGTGATCGGCTCCCGCGGCTTCGGCAATGCCCGGGGTCCCGAGGGCTGGGTAGAGGTCCCGCAACTGGGTCGAGTGATCATCGGTGACGATGTCGAGATCGGGGCAGGCACCTGTGTGGATCGCGGCGCGCTGGAAGATACGGTCATCGAACGTGGCGTGCGCCTCGATAACCTGATCATGGTAGCCCACAACTGCCATATCGGCGAACACACGGCGATCGCCGCCTGTACCGGCGTCGCCGGCAGTACCCGGATCGGGGCGCGCTGTATGATCGCCGGGGCGGTGGGGATCGGCGGGCACCTGGAGATCGGAGACGATGTCGTCATTCTGGGCATGGCCATGGTTACCAAATCACTGCCCGGCAAGGGAGTTTATGGCTCCGGCGTGCCAATTGCCGAGGCCAGGCAATGGCGCAAGCAGGTGGCTCGCTACCGGCGACTGGAGGGCACCGAGCAGCGCCTGCAACAAATCGAACAACGGCTGGGAATGACTCCGCCAGCGGGTCGCCAAGGGGATGAGAAAGGGGATGAGCAAGGAAGTTAATTTCGATATCCGCGAAGTGATGCGGCTGCTGCCGCACCGCTACCCATTCCTGCTGGTGGACCGCGTGATCGAGCATGAAGTCGGCGTATCCATCGTCGGCATCAAGAACGTCACCTACAACGAGGGCTTCTTCGTCGGTCACTTTCCGGAGTTGCCGACCATGCCGGGCGTGCTGATTCTGGAGGCCCTGGCACAGATCAGCGGCATCCTGGCAGTGCTCAAGTCGGGACTGCGTGCCGACTCCGGCCTGATCCTTTACTTCGCCGGCATCGACAACGCGCGCTTCAAGCGCCCGGTGGTGCCAGGTGACCAGTTGCGCCTGGTGTCCGAACTCGACAAGCAGAAGCGCGACCTGTGGAAATTCCGTACCCGCGCGCTGGTGGGCGACGCGCTGGCCTGCGAGGCCGACATGATGTGCGTGCTCAAGAAGCCCGAGCGGGGACAGGAGGCGGCGTGAGCGTCAGGATCCACCCGACCGCAATCATCGACAAGCGGGCCGAGCTCGACTCCAGTGTCGAAGTCGGTCCCTACGCGGTGATCGGCGCCGGTGTGAGCATCGGCGCACGCACCCACATCGGCAGCCATGCGGTGCTCAGCGGGCCGATGCGCATCGGCAGCGACAACCGGATCTTTGCCCATGCGGCACTGGGCGCGATCTCCCAGGACAAGACCGCGAAGGACGATGATCCGACTTCGGTGGTCATTGGCGACGGCAACACCATCCGCGAGTTCGTCACCATCCAGCGCGGCACCATGAAGGAGTTCGATATCAAGCGCGGCCAGACGCGCCTGGGGGATCGCAACTGGATCATGAATTACTGCCACATTGCGCATGACTGTCAGATCGGCAGCGACACCGTGTTTGCCAACAACGCCAGCCTGGCCGGCCATGTGCAGATCGGCGACTGGGTGGTCCTGGGTGGATACACGCTGGTCTACCAGTTCTGCCGCATCGGCGCGCATGCCTTTACCGCTTTTTCTGCCGGCGTGGCGGGCGATGTGCCGCCGTTCGTGATGGTGCAGGGCAATCCCGCAGAGCCGCGTGCGATCAACAAGGAAGGCCTGCGCCGGCGCCAGTTCGATCCGGCCGACGTCGCTGCGATCGAGGACGCCTACAAGCTGATTTACCGCTCCGGAAAGTTGATTGCCGACATCCGCCGGGAGATGGAGCCGCTGGCCGAAGCCAACAAGCAGGTCGGCCTGATGCTCGAATTTCTGCTGGGCGCCAAGCGACCGCTGGCGCGCTGAGCGCGCCGCAGGCCGCCGTTGGCGGCGCGCCCCTGCAGCGTATTCGGGTCGCGTATCGCCTGCGCGGCGCCACGGTGAGTGCGGGTGTGTCCGGAACGCGATACCGGGCGCGCAGCGCTATGCTGGAGTCCCGACCCCAGGAGCTGCCGGCATGTCCGCCGAAACAACGACTGCGCCCCCCGTCGAGCGCGAGCTGATCTACGTCGCCGATCCGATGTGCTCGTGGTGCTGGGGATTTTCCCCGGTCATCGCCCGGGTTGCGGAACGTATCCGCGGACACGCCGCACTGCGGGTCCTGCCCGGCGGCCTGCGCACCGACACGCAGATGCCGCTGTCGGCATTTGAAGTCGATGACATCATGCATCACTGGCAGGAGGTGGCGCGGCACAGCGGTCAGCCGTTCGATTTCAGCCGGCCGCTGACCACCGACTACGTCTACAACACCGAAGCCTCGTGCAGAGCACTGTCGGTGATGATCCGCCTCCGACCCCTGTGCGGACTGGATTACCTGCACAGCCTGCAGCAGGCGTTCTACGTCGGGCGACGCGATCTCAAGGACCCTGAAGTACTGGCCGATTACGCCCAGACCTTTGGTCTTGCGCGAACCGAATTCATCGACCGCTGGCAGAGCCGGCAGGCGGTCGAGGCGCTTGGCGAGGACATCAGCTTCGTGCGTCGCTGCGGAATCGAGGGCTACCCCAGCGTGTTGTTGCGCAGCGGCCCGCGCCTGCAGCGCCTGAATATCGGCTATCAGCCTTACGACGTCCTGGAGCCCCACCTGATCCGCTGGATTGCGGCGTCCTGAGCTCCCGGGGGACTACCCGGCCGGGTGGCTTGCGCCACGCGCTAAACGGTGGTTGTCTGCAGGGGTCGAGGCTGTGCTCGTCGGGCGTCACCGGCCCGCGAAGGTGCCGCATTCCCAAGTCTTACAAACCGCCGGCCTGGGGCCGGCACAAAGGAGACTGCAATGGACGGAGATCGTGGTTTGACGGCTTTGCTGCCGTCGGTACAGGCGTTTATCGGAACCCCGCGCAAGGTCTTGATTGGCGGACAGTGGGTCGCGGCCCGGTCGGGGCAGACCTTCGAGGTCTACAATCCTGCCACTGGCCAGGTCATTGGCGCGGCGGCGGCCTGTGAAAAGGCTGACGTCGACGACGCCGTCAAGGCTGCCCGCAAGGCCTTCGACACCGGTCCGTGGAGCCGCATGACCCCTTCCGAACGGGGCCGCATCATCTGGAAGGTGGGAGATCTGATTCTCAAGTACACCGAGGAACTGGCCCAGCTCGAATCCATCGACAACGGCAAGCCCATCAGTATTGCCCGGGCGGCCGACGTCGTGCTGGCCGCCGACATTTTCCACTACATGGCCGGCTGGGCCACCAAGATCGAAGGCAACAGCCTGAGCCTCTCCGTGCCCTACACCCCGGGCGTCGAATACCAGGCCTTCACCCGCAAGGAGCCCGTGGGCGTCGTCGCCCAGATCATTCCCTGGAACTTCCCCCTGCTGATGGCCGCCTGGAAGCTTGCTCCGGTGCTGGCCTCCGGCTGCACCGTGGTCATGAAGCTGGCCGAAGAGACCCCCATGTCCGGTCTCAAGCTCGCGGAAATCATGCAGGAAGCCGGCGTGCCCGACGGCGTGGTCAATATCCTCACCGGCTTTGGCGAAACCTGCGGTGCCCCTCTGGCCGGCCATCCTCAGGTCGACAAGGTCGCATTCACCGGTTCCACCGAAGTCGGCAAGCTGATCGTCAAGGCTGCCAGCAACGACCTCAAGAAAGTCACCCTGGAACTGGGCGGCAAGAGCCCCAACATCATCCTCAACGATGCCGACCTCGACATCGCCATTCCCGGCGCCGCCATGGGCATCTTCTTCAACCACGGTCAGGCCTGCTGTGCAGGCTCAAGGCTGTTTGTCCAGGAGAAGGTCTACGACAAGGTCGTCCAGGGCATTGCCGACATCGGCAAGAAGATCAAGCTCGGGCCCGGGCTGGACCCCACCACCGAGATGGGCCCCATGGTCAGCCAGACCCAGTACGAGCGCGTCTCCAGCTTTCTCACCTCCGGTCGCGAACAAGGCGCAGAAGCCCTCTGCGGCGGCAACCCCGTCACCGGCAACGGCTACTTCATCGAACCCACGGTCCTGGTCAATACCAACGACCAGATGAAGGTTGTCCAGGAAGAGATCTTTGGCCCGGTGCTGACCGCCATGCCGTTCAAGGACGTGGACGAAGAACTGATCCGAAGAGCCAACGACAGCCTGTATGGACTGGCCGGCGGCGTGTTCAGCACCAACATCGGGCTGGCACACAAGATTGCCAACCGTCTCAAGGCCGGCACCGTCTGGGTCAACTGTTACAACATCTTCGACGCCTCGATGCCCTTTGGCGGTTACAAGCAATCCGGCTGGGGCCGCGAGATGGGACACGAGGTGCTCAGAAACTACCTGGAGACCAAGAGCGTGTGCGTGTCCCTGGGCGGGGCGATCTGAGAGGCGCCGCCTCAACCTCAAGCGCAGCACCCGCCGCTCCCCGGTCCTCGCCGGGGGGCGCTTTTTTTGTGGTTTTTCTCTCATGATCGTCCTCCGCCTGCGGCCGGTTCG
>JAJFJX010000033.1 GCA_021773655.1 Panacagrimonas sp. | reverse complement strand
TATAACAATAATTTTGAAGAGAAAGTTACAAATTCAAAATTACAGCATTGGTCTACCTTAGAAATTGGGTTTATAATATTATTAAACTAATGATTGCCTCATTGACACTGATGAGAAAAGGTGATTTTACATGGAAAAAAGGAAACTTAAGAGATTTATTCAGGTAGGTGTAGTTTCATTATTTATTATTTCGGTTATAACAGCCGGATGTGACAGTGCTTCTTCTGAGAACTCCCTAACAACCTCACGAGAAGAATGCTTAGGTGTCCCTGATTGCACATCCGTTACTGCAACTGAAATTGAAAGTATCGAAAATTTTGAAGTTCATACATTACACTTAGTTTGTCCTGATGAGGCACCAAATATTCATAATATAGATGTAGACCAGAACGACAATATTATAACCCAGGTGTTTAAATGGTCTGAAAACGGAGTTTCAGTTTACTTTAAAAATCAGGATACGGAAGGTTCTGGTATTTATCAGGCTTTTCTGGGCTGTTCAACTGTACCTTATACAGACGGTGAACGATTCAATGGAAGAGTTTCTTTACCCGATGATATACCTGATGTTGCTTCTGATCCTCCACCTGGTGCAGAAAATATAAATGCCAGGTTCGTAACACCTAACGCATGTGACGATAATATCCCGGACTGCCTAAATGTTCTTTCAGCAGTCCATAAGATTGGCCATTTAAAGACACATAAGTCTGATCTCAGATGTCCTGATTCTCACCCTGGCTATGCTGCCTGGAATAGTAGTGTCACAAGCGGGTGGGTTAGCGTTACTGAGATTCCATTTGATCCGTTACGTCTTGATGGCAAGGGAAATGGGTTTTTAGTTACTAACTGGAGCCCTACACATGATCACCACTGGCAGATTGGAATAGCCTGCTCCACAGGTTGTCAGTACGCCACAGGTGGTTGTCCATGTGGAAATGGAAAATTCGGTTGCCGAAATGATCCGGGCTGTAAAACAACTATGTCCCGTAAAACCGAATGTACTCCTAATGATAGCAGTTGCTGGAGTGTATGGACAGAAACTTGTAAGGATGGAGAAGTCTGGGAATGTAATACGACACTTGGGTGGACTTGCTGTGAGTCTTGTCAGTAAGGAATACCGTTTAATTGCAAGGTCATTGAGATTGCAGAGGGATTGAAGATAATGAATAAAATTGTTATTCAAAGCATTCGTCCAGCCAATCCAAATAAACAGCTGCAGAATATGACAGGTTCCCAACCTGGCAATGTCCATCTGCCCCTTCATCCTGTGTAAAAGTATACTTTGTAACTTTACCAGGTACCTGTTCACAAAATTCATTAAATTGTTTTTCCGGTTCGCCGCCTTCGCCGCTGCCTACTAATGCAAGACATGGAATATCAATATTCTTAATTTCATCCCCTACTATGAACTCATTTAGATAAATAAATGTGTCTTTAAAATTTTGTTGCCCAAAACGTCCCATTAAATTAGCGCTCATTATTTTATCGCGTTCAGACATTACATCACTCGGAATATGGGGTATATCTTCAAGTGAAAAGTTGTCCTCATCGGGCATAAATACCGGATCAAACCCTGTAAAAGCGGTGAGATAATCATGAAGATTTAATATCGGAGAATTAAGTATTAGCGACTTTATTCTGGGCTCTCTTGAGGCAGCCCGTAAAGCAAAATAACCACCAAAACTAAGCCCCATAAAACCAAGCTTGTCCATATCTATTTCAGATCTTGTTGAACAGTAATCTATTATTTCTTTTACCGGGTTCTCAAAATCAGGTTCTAAATAAGTTTCGGGGTAAAAGCGGAGTGTATCCATCTGTCCGGGGCCTGCAAAAAGAAGCACATTATATCCCCTTTCCAATGCAGCATATCCACGCTGCATAAACTCTTCTTCAGTAGTACCGTCAAAACCGCTGACTACCAGTAATGTCTTTCTTTTTTTCTTATCATTATTAGGGGACATAAAATAGCAGGGTAATTTAATGTTTTTATAACTGATTGAGATTGATTCGAAATAATGTTCTGAATATTTCATAGCTTCCAGAAAACAGTTCCTTGCCTTAAGTCCCAGTTCCTGGTGTTTTGGATCATTAAAGTTAGTATAATATTCAGCTGCACGGTAGGAGTTGGAGGCTTTTAAAAACTGGCCCTTAGCACTAATTGTATGATTTTTCTTTAATCGGTTTTGGGCATCACTTTCCTGCTTAGCAGCAAGTATCGAAAATTTGGAAACCCAGCTATCAGGGATTCCGTCCTCAATCTGGTTGGAAGTGTAAAAGCATTCTCCAATAGAGGATCCTCCATAGCTACTTGCTCCTAATTGTCTGAGCAACTGAAATTCCATTTCCGAATCCAAAAAGCCTTTTATTCTTGTTTCACTTCTTTTAATATCCTGTCCCATTCGGTTCTCCTTATTGTGCCCGGATAAAATTTCTATGTTCAATTATTCTAATTCTTTTTTAAAGGTATTTAAAAAAAGTATATATTGAATTGTAAAAGCCAATGAATAGAATTTTCACAG
>JAJFJX010000320.1 GCA_021773655.1 Panacagrimonas sp. | reverse complement strand
CCATCCGCGAAACCATTTTCGAGAATCGCTTCATGCACGCCCAGGAACTGCTGCGGCTGGGCGCCGACATCCGCATCGAGGGCAACACCGCCATCATCACCGGACGTGAGCGCCTGACCGCCGCACCCATCATGGCCACGGACCTGCGAGCTTCAGCCAGCCTGGTGCTGGCCGCGCTGGCCGCCGACGGCGAGACCATCATCGACCGCATCTACCACATGGATCGCGGCTACGAGGACATCGTAGGCAAGCTGTCCTCGCTGGGCGCGCGCATCAAGCGAGTGGGCAAGCTGATTCCCTGAGCCGGTCTCAGGCATCCGCGTCAGTGGAGATCGAGCGTCCACATTCATGATGACCGGGGCCAGGCCTGCAAGCCGGATCAGACCGCCCGGTCAATCATCTGCCAGCGGATTCCAGGCCCCGGCCGCGATGAAGCCGGGGTTCGCAAAATCTGCGTCCCGTGCCTGCTCGCGCTTTCCATATTCGAGATCCCGACCGTCCAGGGTGACGACGCGCCCCCCCGCCGCACGCAGCACCGCATCGGCCGCGGCCGTGTCCCATTCCATGGTGCGCGCCAGCCGCGGATAGAGATCGGCCTGTCCGCAGGCGACACGGCAGAATTTCAGCGACGAGCCGGCCGACACGAACGCCTCGCATTGAAAGCGCGAGATGAAGTCGCGGGTCTCCGTTGTCAGGTGCGACCGGCTGGCGATGACGCGCACCGCCGATCGTTCCGCCGCTCGCGCCCGGATCGGCTGCCAGGGGCCCGCCAGACCGCCGTCTACGCTCGCCCTGCGCGCGCCGCCATCCACTGCTCCGGCGTACAGCTCGCCGATGGCCGGGGCATACACCACGCCCAGCACCGGGCGACCGTGCTCGATCAGGCCGATGTTGACGGTGAATTCGCCGTTGCGACTCAGGAATTCCTTGGTGCCGTCGAGCGGGTCCACCAGGTAGAACCCAAGACCTCGGGTTTCGGGCACGCGGCCTGCTGCCACGGCCTCCTCGGCGACGACGGGGATGCCCGGCGACACCCTGGCGAGCCCGGCGAGGATGATGTCCTCGGCACGCGCATCGGCGTCGGTCACCGGCGATCCGTCGCCCTTGATCCTGGCGCCGTGCGCATCGGCGCGCGCGTACACCTCCAGGATCGCCCGGCCGGCGGCCAGGGCGATCTGCACCAAGGTCTCGATCAATTCGTTGCGCGCAGCGGTGGAGCTCATCGCTTCGCGACCCGTGCTGTGATCGGCAGGCACAGGCTGGCGATCACGGCATTGAAATCGAGCCTCGGAGTGACGCTCTGCGCGCCGGAGTCGATGGCGACGCAGGCGCTGCTGCCGGCAATGACGCCGGGCAGCACTGGAAATTGGGATCGGACCATGGGCTGTCTCTTTTTGTGTGGGTGCCGGGAGGTATGGATGTCGGGGATCGGCGCCGCCGATTGTCGGATGTGGCGGGCCAATGTCCAAGGCGCGGGCTCGGATCGCGTATGGGATGGCTCGCAGCCGACCGAGCGCCATCCGGGCTGTCGTGTCAGGCTTCGCACCCCGCATGTTCCCGCTCCCGCCCCTGACTCAGGAGCTAGCGCGGTAGAAACTCGCGCGGCTGCGGCTGCGTCCTTCCGGCCAGAATTTCCGCTGCGTCTGGTTGAATGAATCCATCATTGGCCTCGCAGCATCGAAAATCTGACTCCAAACGGCTTGGCCTCGACTGCACGATTCCTGCCTGCCGAGCTTCAAGCCCTTGCACCCAGGACACGCCATACCAGTGACCAATCATCTCCCCGCGGGGGGCCACGCAACCCCCGCCCGGACCGACGCCGGCGTCCGCAACCAAAGTCCTGGATGCCGGCGGGCAACGGCCAACGACGCCACGCGGCCGGCGGGGATGCCAGGCCCGCCCGGCCCGCGTGGGTGCACGCCGGTACGGGTTCGGGCCTTGAACATGCAGATCGCGCTGGCACCCATGGAGGGTCTGGTCGACGACCTCATGCGAGACGTCATTACCGCCGTCGGCGGTGTCGACTGGTGCGTGACCGAGTTCGTCCGCGTCACGCAGCGCCTGCTGCCGGAGAGCAGTTTTCTGCGCCTGGCCCCCGAGCTGGCCCGCGGCAGTCGCACCGCAGCCGGAACCCCGATGCGAGTGCAGTTGCTGGGCTCGGACCCGGCCTGCCTGGCCGACAACGCGGCGCTGGCCTGCAGCCTCGGGGCGTCGGCCATCGACCTCAACTTCGGCTGCCCGGCCAAGACCGTCAACCGCTCGCGCGGCGGCGCCGTGCTGCTCGACGAACCCGAGCTGTTGCACCGCATCGTCGCGGCGGTGCGCGCGACGGTTCCCGCTCCGGTTCCGGTCACCGCCAAGATGCGTCTGGGATACACCCACACCGGGCTGGCGCTGGACTGTGCGCAGGCACTGGCCGGCGGCGGTGCCGCCGAACTGGTGGTGCACGCGCGAACCAGGACCGATGGCTACCGTCCCCCCGCCCACTGGGAATGGGTGGCACGCATCGCCGAGGTGGTGTCCGTGCCGGTGTACGCCAACGGCGAGATCTGGACGGTGGATGACTGGCATCGTTGCCGCGCGCTCAGCGGCGTCGAGCCGATCATGCTGGGGCGTGGACTGATCGCACGACCCGACCTCGCCCTGCAGATTCGCGCGGCCCGCGAGCAACGGCCCTGCACGCCCCTGCAATGGGTTGACCTGCTGCCGCAGGTACAGGCCTTCTGGCGCCGCGTGCGCCTGCGTCTGCCGCCGCGCCCGGCGCCGGGCCGGCTCAAGCAGTGGCTGTGCTGGCTCTCACGCAGCTACCCCGAAGCGGCGGCGCTGTTCGCACAGGTCCGCACCCTCACCGACCCTTTGCTCATCGACCGGCTACTGCTGGGCTCCGAACCCGCGTCCACCGAAGGGTCACTCGAACAGGACCGGATGCGCGCGCCGCAGCCATTGGCTGCCTGACTCCAGCGTTCGCCCCCGGATCCGTGGCCACAGCCAGTGCTGAAGCATGCCGGCGGGCGCCCGACCGCCGATGGCCCGCGGCGGTGTCGGCTGCAGACCGGCATCGGTGATCCGCGCCACCTCGAACGCAAAGAAATATACCGGCGCCTGGCCCATGCGCAGGTCGCTGATGCGCACGCCGCCCTGCACCGCCTGCAAGGCGTAGAAGCCCTTGCTGAACGTGGCCAGCCGGTCGACCGGATCGTGCCCGCGCAGAGCCTCGCGCAAGTGCTGGCCGCGGGCGAAACGGTCGAAGATCAGCGCTGACCCGGCCGGGTCCAGCAGTGAGCGGTAGGCCTCGTGATAGTGCTCGCCCTGGATCGCCACGATGCGCCACAACAGACTGTTGAACGGCGTCGGCGACACCAGCAGGTGCTCCGGCGCAATGCCCTGCTCCCGCAGCGCGATCCGGGCCTCGCCGCGTACCTGCTGCTGCACCACCACGCCCCAGATCAGATAGGCACTGCTCAACACCAGGCCGGCATGGTTCCAGCCCGGCCGGAATCGCGCACCGAACAGCGTCCGCCCCAGCCCCAGCAGCAGTGGCAAGGTGTACAGCGGATCGATGATGAAGACGCTGCCAACGCCGTAGGGATGATCGGAAAACGGCCGCCCGAGCTGGGTTCCGTAGACGGTCATCGTGTCGAGCAGCGGATGGGTGACCAGCGCCAGCCACACCGCCAGCCACCAGCGCGCGAACAACTCGCGCTGCCGGTGCAGTCCGGCAATGCCGGCCGCGATCACCGGCGACGCCACGCTCAGGAAGAACAGCGCATGGGTCTCGGCGCGATGCAGCGTCATGCTGCGCACCGCGTCGCCGTGGTCGATCAGGACATCCAGGTCCGGCAGCGTGCCGCACACCGCACCCCAGGTTGCGGCGCGCCAGGGCGAAACGCTCCGGCCCATGACCGCGACGCCGACCGCGGCGCCCAGCGCCATCTGGGAAATCGAATCCATGGCTCGACTTGCATTGCCTTGTATTGCCGCGAAGACGGCGGTTCAGGAGCGGAACCGCGGACATGCTGCGCCACATAACACGCTGCGCCGTTTACCCGGTCGCAATCTTTATTGGCGTGGAAATGTCCGGAAGCTCGCAGTTTGGTCTGGGCCTGGCCCGTCGCGGCGTCAATAGTCGCCCCGCGTGCGGCAGCCACCGAACCCTCCGAGGACCCAGCCATGCCCGAGATCACCCGATTCTACGACCCGACCCGCCAGCGGCGGACCAAGATCGAACTGCGCGGCACGCACACCTGGGTGCAGACCGTCGAAACTATCCTGAACCAATGGATCAACCCGAGCTTCGTCGGTCGCGCCGTGCTCGACGACATCTACGCCAGCCCGGCCCATGCAAAGCTGCTGATCCGCGAATCCAACCTGGAATCCGCCGCGCAGGTCACGGGCGATTCCAGTAATGCTCACTATCGTGGGTCGAATCTCGCGCCCTTTGGCGAAGGCACCGGCATCGGCGCTTCGACCATGTTGCTGTTCGACATCGCCTGCAAGCTGCCGTCGAAATGGTGTTCGGGCAAATGCACCAATCCGCGCTTCAACATTCCGCGCCACGTGCTGCTGCACGAAATGGTGCACTGCATGCGACAACTACGGGGCAGATGGCGCATCGGCAACACGGTAATGAACGGCAAGGCGATGCCGCTCGAAGAGGCCATTGCCATCGTCGTCGCCAACATGTTCATGTCGGAAAAAGGCGACAACGTGTTGCGGGCGCATCACACAGGAATCGCAACGATGCCCAACGACCCGCAGGCATTCGCTGCCGACCCGCGCGTGCGCGAACTGCTCGACCAGATCAAGGCCGATCACCCAAAGTTCTACAACGGTGTCGCGGCCCTGAAAAAGACCCACTTTCCCTTCAACCCCTTCGCGTTCTGACCCGACGTCTGCGCGTGCTTACTGCGCCGCCGGCCTTTGGCCTGGCTCCGACGCAAACCCCGGGGGCGGGCGGACCGAGGCTCAGTCCGCCCGCCTGATCGCCTTCCCTATCCCGGTCGCCAGCGATTCACTAACGTCGCCGGCAAATCCCGTAGGAGGCGCAGGACAGCAGCGCTCATGAGCACCCGCAACGTTGACGGGTCCGGCATCCGCGGGTGAGGCGACGCCGTCCTGCGCAGGATCGTGACTCACGAGATCGTGGATCGAACTGGTCGCGCGCGCATCCAGGCGCGCCAGCAGCTTCGGGTACAACTCCTGGGGCCACGACGAGAGCCGGGTCAGGCTCGCGGCCAGACCGCTGCGCCTGCTCTACGAGCGCTACTTCAGGGCCCAGGTGCAGGGTGGAACATGTCCTGGAACAGGAACGAGTGCTGATCGTCGGCATTCACTGTGGCCAGTTGCCGATGGATCGCCTGCTGGTCGGCGACGCCCTGCTCGTCAATGCCCGGGCCCAGCACGCGGTGCGCGCAATGATCGATCGCTACTTGCCGACCGTGACGTTCCGGGGCAACCAGTTCAGGCGACTCGGCTCGGTGATCAGCGATCCGCTCAACTGCGCCAATCTGCTGGATGCCGACGAGGCCATCATCAGCCGCCTGCTCGCACAGCACCAGGTGATCGCCGCGGACTTGCGCCGCAAGTTGGAAACCGAGGCCGTCGTCGCGTCGCGTTGCGTTGCGTCGCGTCGCGTCGTTCAAGGTGGAGGACCACGAGCCCGGATTCGAGGACATCTTCGGCGCGCACCGCATCGACGCTGTGTTGCACCTGGGCGCATCTTCGCCAACGAATCCGTCCGCAGCCGGTGCTACAACGCCAATGTGCCGTTTACCAAGTCGCTGCTGGAACTGTGCTTCATGACTGGGCTGCATGTATGGCGCCGGCAAGATTTTGATCCACCCCACCTGCATGTTCTATGTCGCGTCGGCCTGCAATCCAGCGCTGATCAACGAAGACTGGCCGATCCGAGCCAGCGAAGGCACCCACGACCTGGTCGATGCCGTTGCGGTGGAGTCGCTGGCCGGCGCCTGCCTTTCGAAGGACCCCGAGCTCAACATCACCATCCTGCGCCCCTGCAACGTGCTCGGACCGGGTGTGCGCAACACGATGTCGCTGCTGCTGGCGCGATGCCTGGCCCCCGGTGCTGATCGGCTTCGCGCCGATGATGCAGTTCCTGCACGTCGACTCCTGCACGTCGACGACATGGCCGAAGCCGTGGTGCTGGCCTTCGAGCGCAATCATCCCGGCATCTACAACGCGGCGCCGGGCAATGACGACGCCTACCAGACGACGGTCGATGTCTGCGACGGGCGACGGCTTCCGATCCCGTCGATCCCGCCGCCCCTGCAGCACCTGTGGAGCGCCATGCTGAACTGGAACGCGTTCTTTTTGCCTCACCGGATCAATTTTCCGAGATGTCCGGTGATCGTCGACGGCCGCCTGTTCCGCGAACGCTTTGCTTGGAATCCTCGGCGCAGCCCCCACGATTCCTTCGGTCGCGACCGTCGGCAGCAGGCCTTGCAGGGCCCGCTCGGGTGATCCGGGGCGGGGCCCGGCCCGGACAGCCGACGGCGCAGCGAGCACCGGCGCGCTGGCGACATGCACTAAAGTCGCCGCAGGGCGCTGGCCTGCACCTTCCCTCGAATGTCAAACAGGAGCCCAGGCATGACCAGAAAGACCAAGGAAAAGAAGACCGCCAGGATCGACATCGGCATCGACAAGGATGATCGCAGGGCGATTGCCGACGGCCTGTCGCGATTGCTGGCCGACGAGTACACGCTGTACCTGAAGACTCATAATTTTCACTGGAATGTCACGGGGCCGATGTTCAACACCCTGCACCTGATGTTCGAGACTCACTACAACGAGGCCGCGCTGGCGGTCGACGCGGTGGCCGAGCGCATCCGCGCGCTGGGCTTCCCGGCGCCCGGCACCTACCGGCAGTACGCGAGCCTGTCGAGCATCGACGAGACCGATGGCGTGCCCGAAGCCCTGGAAATGGTGCGACTGCTGGTCAAGGGCCATGAGTCCTGCGCCAAGACGGCACGCTCGGTGTTCCCGCTGGCCGACCAGGCCCACGACGAACCCACCGCCGATCTGCTGACCCAGCGGCTGCAGGTTCACGAGAAGACCGCGTGGATGCTGCGTTCGCTGCTGGAGTGATCCGGTGAATCGGGTTCCGCCGGTCCCAAGGCCATCGCCAGACGAAATCGGACCCCGCGCACGTCCGCGTGCCGGTCGTAGCCCCCTTGCCGCCGGCGGTCGCGACACGCCATGGAGATACCGCTGATGGCAACAGCAACACCCACCGTCACCCCGTCACAACTGGTGGTGCGCCACCTGCAGGTTCATTACCCGTTGCCCCGCAGGGGCCTGCTGGGCCGTCGGGGCGTGGTCAGGGCGGTGGACGGCGTCAACCTCAATCTGGCCGCTGGCGAGACGCTCGGCGTGGTCGGCGAATCGGGCTGCGGCAAGTCCACCCTGGCGCGGGCACTGGCCGGGCTGGAGTCGGCCACTGCCGGCTCGATCAAATACCAGGGCCGTGAACTGGTCGGCCTGGACGAACGCGGCTGGCGGCCGCTGCGGCGCCAGATCCAGATGGTGTTCCAGGACCCGCTGGCCAGCCTGGACCCGCGCATGACCATCGGCGCCAGCATCGCCGAACCGCTGGAGGCGCTGTGCCCTGAACTGGATGCTGGCCAACGTCGTTCCCGCGTGGCGCAGATGCTCGAGCGTGTCGGGCTGTCGGCGGCGCAGATCAACCGGTATCCGCACGAATTCTCTGGCGGCCAGTGCCAGCGCGTCGGCATCGCGCGCGCGCTGGCCGTGCAGCCCGATGTCCTGATCTGTGATGAACCGGTGTCCGCGCTCGACGTCTCGGTGCAGGCTCAGATCGTCAACCTTCTGGCCGACCTGCAGGCCGAGATGGGCCTGTCGATGATCTTCATCGCTCACGACCTGGCAGTGGTGCGCCACATCAGCCATCGCGTGATGGTGATGTATCTGGGCAAGGTGATGGAACAGGGTCCGCGCCAGGCGCTGTTCGAGCAGCCGGTGCACCCCTACACGCGCGCACTGCTGGCCTCGATCCCCGGCCATCGCGGTGGCGAGTCACTGCCACCGCTGCAGGGCGAGATTCCCAGCCCGTCCAATCCGCCGACCGGGTGTGTGTTCGCCACACGCTGCCCGATCGCCGAGGCTCAGTGCGGACGCCAGGTCCCCAACCTCAATCGCGTCGGACATGGCGGAAACTCTGCCTGTCACTTCACCCTGCAGACGGCTTGAGTGTCCTCGGGCCAGCACGCTCGATCTGGCAACAGCGCGCGCCCCCGGCACTCGTCGTCGCAGGCCGAGCACTGCACCCCTCAGGCGCTATCGGCAGTTCGGCTTTTCGCCGCGGGCCAGGGCGGCCACGTAGATGTCCAGGGCCGACTTCATGCGGTTGTTCAGATCGGCGATGCGTGTGGCGTCGGACGGATGGGTCGAGAGCATCTCCGGGGGTTTCTGTCCGCCGCTGGCCTTGGCCATGTTCTGCCAAAGCTGCACCGAGGCGCGCGGATCGAATCCGGCCATGGCCATCAGATCCAGACCCATGAGATCGGCCTCGGACTCGTGGCTGCGTGAATACGGCAGCAGGAACAGTGCGTTGACCCCCATGCCATAGAGCTGGCCGACGCCGTAGATCGAGGCCACCGCGCCGCCGAGCTGCGCCGGGATGTTGGCCGAGGCACGCTCGGCCGAGTGCCGCGCCAGCACGTGGGCGACCTCGTGCCCGATCACCGAGGCCAGCTGGTCCTGGGTGTTGGCAACCTTGAGCAGGCCCTCGAACACGCCGATCTTGCCGCCCGGCAGCGCGAAGGCGTTGACGTCCTGGCTGGCAAACACACCGACCTCCCAGCCTGCCGGAACCGACAGGTTGGCAGTGTCGGGCAGGCGTGGCACCTGGCGCGTGATGCTGTTGGACACGCATTGAACGTAGCGCACCGTCGCGGTGTCGGTGGATGCAGGCATCTCCTTCTGCATCTGGCGGAACGAGGCGATGCCCTGCTCGCTGATCGACTCATCGGAAATCAGGATGAACTGCTTGCGTCCCAGCGGAGAGGTGGCGCAGGCCACGATGGCGGCGCAGGCGAACACGAGAACCAGTCGGCGCATGTCGGATATCGGTATCTGCAAGGGCGAACGCAAATGGTAACCAAGCTGATTGAATGGCGGTTGAACCCTGTGTGAACCCGAATGCAGGCATCCTGCGTATGCTGCCTTTCAAGTCAAGGAGACTTCATGACCACCCTGCAGAAGTATCTCGCCGTGTTGTTCGCCAGCCTGGCGCTGAGCACACCGCTCATGGCCCAGGACGCTGCCGAACTCGGGCCCAGACCGGACATGGCGCCTCAGCAGACCGTAGAGGCGATGCTGCGGGCGCTGCAGAAGAACAGCGATGAAGGCATCGCCCAGCTCTACCGGTTCTCGTCACCGGGCAACCGCGCCAAGACCGGCCCGCTGGAGCGTTTCGCGATGATGATCCGCCAGGGCTTTCCGGACCTGCTCGGCCACAAGGCCGCACGCATGGCGCCGCCACTGATCGACGGCGACCGTGCCATGGTCCCGGTGGAACTGATGAGCCGGCAGCAAGAGCTGTCGCGCTACATCTTCATCCTGTCGCGCCAGAAAGTGCCCGAGTGCGACGGCTGCTGGATGGCCGACGCGGTGGTGCCGCCCGAGGCGCTGGACCCCGAAGGTCCGTTCGTCGGGCCGGAGACCAACGAACCCCCGGTGCTGAATTCGCCCGCCTGAATCCCTTGGCTCGAGTCGCTCGGCCCGAGTCGAGCGGGTCTGTGCGAGCGGGTCTGAGTCGGCAGCACGACCTGGAATCAGGCCCGACGCCAGCGCTGCCCGTCCCTGGAGTCCTCCACCAGCACGCCACGCGCCCTGAGCGCGTCGCGGATGCGGTCTGAGTCCGCCCACTGCCGGTTCCTGCGAGCCTCGGCACGCTCGGCGAGCAGGGCCTCGATGGAGGTGGCGTCGTCGTCCGGACCGGTCTGCGATGCCTGTCCATAGAACCATTGCTGCGGTGACTGATGCAGCAGTCCCAGCATCGCGCCGGCATCGAGCATCTGCGCCTTGACGCGACCGCGCTCCGCGGCATCGACGGCCTTGTTGGCGGCGCGCGCCAGCTCGAACAGCTCGGCCAGTGCCATCGGCGTGTTGAGGTCGTCTTCCAGCGCCGCGACGAAGGCCTCGGGTGCGCTCACGCCATCGGTCGGGGCCACGTCTTCGAGCTCGCGCAGCGCGCCATAGAGCCGGTCCAGCTTGCGGCGCGCCTCGGCGACCATCTCGGCGCCCCAGTCCACCGGCTGCCGGTAGTGTCCGGTCAGCAGCACCAGGCGGATCGCCTCGCCGGGCAGGGTTTCGAGCAACTGGTGGACCAACAGCACGTTGCCCACCGACTTGGACATCTTCTGGCTCTCCACATTGAGAAAGCCGTTGTGCAGCCAGAAGCGCGCGAACGCCTTGCCGCCGTGCGCGCAGACGCTCTGCGCGATCTCGTTTTCGTGGTGCGGGAAGATCAGGTCGTGGCCGCCGCCGTGAATGTCGATGGTCTCGCCCAGCAGCGCTTCGGCCATTGCCGAGCACTCGATGTGCCAGCCCGGACGCCCACGTCCCCAGGGGGAATCCCAGCCAGGCTGGTCTTCGCTCGACGGCTTCCACAGCACGAAATCGCCGGGATGTTTCTTGTAGGGCGCCACCTCCACCCGCGCACCGGCCATCAGCGCCTGTTCGTCGCGGCCGGAGAGCTTGCCGTAGTCGGCAAAGCTGGGCGTGTGGAACAGCACGTGTCCTTCGGCCGCGTAGGCGTGCCCGCTGGCGACCAGACGCCCGATCATGGTCAGGATCTGCGGCAGGTGCTCTGTCACCCGCGGGGCATGATCCGGCGGCGCCACGCCCAGTGCCGCCATGTCCTGGTGGTAGATGGCGGCGTAGCGGTCGGTGATGACGCGGATGTCCACGCCTTCCTTCGCCGCCGCGGCGTTGATCTTGTCGTCGATGTCGGTGACGTTGCGCACGTACACCACCTCTGGGTAGCGACGACGCAGCACGCGGGCGAGCACGTCGAACACCACTGCCGGCCGGGCGTTGCCGATGTGGGCATAGGAATAGACCGTGGGTCCGCAGACGTACATGGTCACGCGCAGCGGGTCCAGCGGCGTGAAGACTTCCTTGCGGCCGCTCAGGGTGTTGTGGAGCTGCATGGCGAGGTGCGGTGAAAAATCCGCGCAAGGATAGCCGCCACCGGCCGCAAAGTGCGCAACCCCCGCCTCACAGGGTCTGCAGGTCGTGCAGTTCGCGCACCGCCACCCCCAGCCCGGCGTAGTCCACCGCCGCTGAAGATTGCAGCTCGGCCAGCCGCGCCAGGCTCAGGCCCAGGCGTGCACCGCGCTGTGCGGCCCAGGCCTGCAGACGCTGCGACGGCGGCATGTCGCCGGCCTGCAGCACCCGCGCGCAGATCGCGCTGTGCAGCCGGTAGGCGTCCTCGCGCAGCCGCGCGCGGGCCAGGGCCTGCCAGGCAGTTGCCGGGCGCAGGCCGATGATGGCCGCCAGCATCCACGGCAGGCACAGGGTCTCGCCGACGGCGAAGTACACCGCGGCCACTTCGCTGCGCGGCAGCGCGTTGTCGCGGGCCAGGTCTGCAATGTCCAGCGCGCTGCCCAGCGCACGGGTGCGCGTCAGCAGCACCGCCAGCGCAGGCGGAACACCGCGTTCGCGCAGACTGGCCAGGTGGCGGTCGTAGTCTTCGCGATACGCCGCCGGCAGCACGTCCGGCAACTGCGATTCGAGCTCGCCGACCACGCCGACGTAGCGCGAAGCCACCTCGTCGATGGGAACGCCGTCAAGCGACCGATGAGCGGCCAGGGCAGCGGTGACGTGCCGGAGCAGCGCCACCACCTGAAGCATCAGCCGGTAGACCAGCGCGCTGGGCAACCGCCGTTCCGCCTCGCCGATCTGCTCCCAGTAGCGATCGGTCTCCAGCACCGCCTCGGCCATCGCGTAGGCGCGCAGCACCTGGGCCAGACTCAGGCCCTGGTCCTCGGCCAGGCGATGGGCGAACGACACCCCCATGCGGTTGACGATGCCGTTGGCGCGCACGGTGGCGACGATCTCGCGCCGCAGGCGATGACCCTCGACGGCGGCGCGTTGCGCCTGCACCAGCGGTGCGGGGAAATATCCGAGCAGATCCCGCAGGAAGTGCGGGTCGTCTGCGAATTCGGGCGCCGCCGCGGCTTCGAACAGGCTGATCTTGCTGTAAGCCACCAGCACGGCAATCTCCGGCCGCAGCAGGCCACGGCCTTCGGCGCGTCGCTGCTGGATCTGCTCGTCGTCGGGCAGGCC
>JAJFJX010000319.1 GCA_021773655.1 Panacagrimonas sp. | reverse complement strand
CTCGGAGGAGCAAGCGTGACCAGGTTCGCGCTTGTAGGAGCAAGTTCGGGCCGCGCTTGCTTGTGATCGGACCAACTGCGCAGGCCTTCAGCGACGCCTTGGGATGAGTGGAGGCGGGTCGGGTCGCGGTTCTACATTCTTTTGCCCGCGGCGTAGGCCTTGATCGGCCTGTTGAGCAGCTCCTTGATCAAGAACGGTCTCCTCGAGTGACATCTGGGGAGATGCCTGGGCAACGCGCGTGGGCAGACGGGCGCTGAGTGGAACAGCGCGGGCCTTGAGTGGCGATCTGGGATATGCGCATCACGCGTGAGCGGCGATCGTGGAGACACGCATCACCTCGAGCGGCGATCTGGGATATGCGCATCACGCGTGAGCGGCGATCGTAGAGACACGCATCACCTCGAGCGGCGATCATAGATCCCAACGAGGGCGATCAGAGCCTGAGCAGGCGCATCGAGAGGGCTGTTTGAGGTCGCGCACCAACGTCACGAGAGGCCAAATGGCGATTCGCGGCGAGACGGTCGCCACGATGACCGATGACAGCGTCTTTGAGGCGCTCATTTACGGGCGCGAGGCAGCGTTCAGCAGGGCGCGCCAGACTTCGCAGAGGTCGGCGCCGGAGACACACCTCCGAGCGATCAGATTTGAGCGAGAACATGACAAAAATACGCAACGAACGTCGACCGTACATCGCATGATTGATTTTAATTTAAAAGTTTTTATCGACATTGAGTGCGCAGCGGCGGTACACCGAAACACACAGCCGTTCAGCCCCTCAAAGTAGCCTATCAGAGGGACACACAGAGGGCATTTTTGTCCTGTTTTGAGCCTCGGCGATCGTCAATCACAGCGCGTGTCCGTCCGACTCGACGCGCGCGCTGCGGAGCACGAACTCAAGCACCGTTCGAGGCCGTTTGAGCGCTGTTTTCTCAAACGCGATCTCCCTCGAACGCTCAATCGCGCCTGCTTTGAGGCAGATGGTTCCCAGCGCGCCACCGCGGAGCGGCGAACGTCATCGTTGGGTTCGGCGATCGCGCAGGGCCACCGGCGAGTCTTCACATCTGGGCAAGAGAGACATCTACATCCGTCGTCGTCGTCTCGGTTGCGCAGCGGGGAGCAGGAGCTGTGGTGAATCCCATCACAGCAGTGTCGCCGTCCACGGTGGTGGTGATGTCCGTGTCGGTGTCCGAGGCCGTGCCCGTGTCCGAGTTCGTGCTCGACAGGCACACCGCTCGGACCCTCGCCGTCCTTGGTGGCAGCGTCGCCGACCTTTTCCAGACACGCGGGCCCATGTGATGGATAGATCCGCCGAGGACCACGCTGCTGAGACCCTCCTCTGCAGCATGGTCTGGGACAACACGGTCTTCGATCGGAGTGGGTGCCGCGGATCTGGAAGGAGGTCAGTGAGTCTTCGTCGTCCTGTCTACGTTCCGTTGTGATCAAGACCTCGGGGTGGAGTCGCTGAGGTTCATGTCTTCGGACTCGCCGGTGATGGGAACGAGCACGCTCAAAACAAAGGGGCTGACGTTCTGAAGAGCGTCGAGCAGGTAGACCCTCAACGAGGTGACCTCCGGTGAGAAGAGGGTGACCTCCGGTGGGAAGAGGGTGACCGCCGGTGAGAAGAGGGTGACCGCCGGTGAGAGGATCGGGATCGGCAGTCGGCGCTGGCCGTGTTCGCCGAGGGCGGCGAGGTGATCCTCGACTTCGTGCGTGATCAAACGGAGCACTGCGCGCGCAAACGTGCGTACACCGGATGTGCTTCTGGTCGTAGGACGCGTCGTGATCTGCCAAACGTTCATGTGGAGCCCTCGACGTATCCCAGGACGACCCCAACGGACACCGACACGTCCGTTGACTCGGTGGTCGACGCGCTTGATGGGATCGAAGGCGTCAGACACCCGCTCCTGAAGTTCATCGCAGCGCGACACCGACCTTGAGCCAGACCTTGAACCCAACATCGGCGTGAACATCGTCGATGCCGAGTCGATCCTCGCGTTGATATCGGCGTGGGCCACCCAAGTAGGGTCATCGACGTCGATGAGGATGTCGCGGTGACCCTCGAGCGCTCGATGTGTACGAACTCATGTGATGCCCCCCCGTGTGCGAGGGATGTAGATCGTCCCGAATCAGACTCGAATCTGCCTTTCCCGACCGTCCTGCCCCGTCTGAGTCCGCGTGATCTTCATGCAGCGGGTCTCGCGTCGAAGATCTGGCGATGGAACGGCCAAAACAGCTTCACCACTGTCGATATATTATTTAATATTAACAGTTAATTATGTACAATGAGACGTCTCATCGATGAAGGATGAGGTACCTCCCCCTCCAAGGGGTCGAACAAGGCGCAGGTCTCCCGAAGTACACCGGCTACGACATGTCACGGGTGTGTTTGAGGCGTGCATCGAGCACACAGAGGGGGGTGTGTCGAGGCGCGTGGCGGTGGGAGGCCTGTGTAGGGGGGCGTGTGCATGTGCATGGCTCCATCCAGCATGCGTCACGCGACATTGTAGAGGCAGAACAGGACACCGAATGTCTGCTCATAGGGCGTGCTTCGAGGTGTGCAAGCGAGCGCTGGATGTACGACGATGCATGCTGGGCTACACGGGCTCGATTCAGTGGCACACAACAGGCCTTGTGGAGAGACATTTGGGTGTCATGTTGGGTGTGGGA
>JAJFJX010000318.1 GCA_021773655.1 Panacagrimonas sp. | reverse complement strand
GTCCGGGATGGAGCAGGCCAGCTCCATCCCGGACGTGCAGTTCCTGGCTCAGGGCACGATCTATCCGGACGTGATCGAATCCGCCGGCGCCCGCAGCGGCAAGGCCCACGTGATCAAGAGCCATCACAACGTCGGCGGCCTGCCCAAGGCGATGAAGCTCAAGCTGGTCGAACCCCTGCGCGAGCTGTTCAAGGACGAAGTTCGTGCCATTGGCCTGGAGCTCGGTCTGCCGCGGGAAATGGTGATGCGCCATCCGTTTCCGGGCCCGGGGCTGGGCGTGCGCATCCTCGGCGAAGTCACCCGGCACGCCGCCGACACCCTGCGGCTGGCCGACGACATCTTCATCGATGAGTTACGCCGCGCCGGCTGGTACGAGCAGACCTCACAGGCCTTTGCGGTCTTCCTGCCGGTCCGTAGCGTCGGGGTGACCGGGGACGGCCGTCGCTACGAGCCGGTGATTGCCCTGCGCGCGGTGCAGACCGTGGATTTCATGACCGCACGCTGGGCACATTTGCCCTACGAATTGCTGGACCGGGTCTCGCGGCGCATCTGCAACGAGATTTCCGGCGTGTCGCGCGTGGTCTATGACGTCTCCGGCAAGCCACCGGCGACCATCGAATGGGAATAGCCATCGACATGCCGCCTGCGGAAGCCACCTGTGTAACCGGCCGTAAGCCGGCGCCCTTGACCTGATTCCGGACATGGACCCAAAACTGTTCCTCACCGTGTTCGCCACCGTGTTTCTTGCCGAACTGGGTGACAAGACCCAGCTCGCCACGGTCTTGTTCACGGCCGACAAACCGACCAGCAAGTGGACGGTGTTCGCCGCCTCGGCCAGCGCCCTGGTGGTTGCCGCTGGCATCGGCGTGCTGGCCGGCACGCTGGTGGCCCGGCATGTCGATCCGCGACACCTGCAGGTGGTGGCCGGAATTGGCTTCATTCTGATCGGCGCCTGGACCCTGCGCCTCGGGCTCGCATGAATCCGGCGGGACCGGTGCAAGAGCAGGACGAGGCTTTCATGCGCCGTGCGCTGGACCTGGCGGCGCAGGCTGCCGAACAGGGGGAAGTGCCGGTCGGCGCGTTGGTGGTGGCGCAACACCAGGTCATCGGCGCGGGCTGGAATCGGCCCATCGGCACGCATGATCCGAGCGCCCACGCCGAGGTGATCGCCCTGCGCCAGGCCGCGCTCCAGCGTCACAACTACCGGCTTCCCGGCACCACCCTGTACGTGACACTCGAGCCCTGCGCGATGTGTGTCGGTGCCATCATCCACGCCCGGGTCGAGCGGCTGGTGTTCGGCGCGGTGGACCCCAAGGCCGGCGCCGTGTGCTCGGTCTACGACCTGATCGCGCATCCGCAACTCAACCACGTCGTGGCCTGGACCGGCGGGGTGTGCCAGAGCATGTGCGCGGACCTGCTGCGCAACTTCTTTCGTCAGCGACGCCGGCCTGCGCGACCTGACGCGCGTTTCGACGTGCTGCCTTCATGACCCGGACTGACCATCGATGCTCTATTTCGAAGATTTCTCCGAAGGCCAGATCCTGGACCTGGGCACCTGCAGCCTGAGCGAGGACCAGATTGTGGCGTTCGCCCGCCAGTTCGATCCGCAGCCATTCCATGTCGATGCGCAGGCGGCGGCGGCATCGCATTTCGGCGGCATCGTCGCCAGCGGCTGGCACACCTGCGCCATGCTGATGCGCCAGATGGTCGACAACCTGCTATTGAAGTCGGCTTGCCACGGCTCTCCCGGTGTCGACGAGATCCGCTGGCGCGTACCGGTGCGCCCCGGCGACGTGCTGCGCACGCAGATGAAGGTGATCCAGACCACCCCTTCGCGTTCGCGCCCGGATCGTGGCGTGGTGCGGTGTCAGTACGAGGCCTGGAACCAGAACGGTGAATGCGTGGTGACGATGGAAGCCCTGAGCATGTTCGGCCGCCGCCCACCGCAACCCACCAGCGACTGAACGACTGCACTGGTCGCACTTGCCTGCGCAAGCGCATTGACGCTAACCGGGGGGCTCACTACTATTCCGCCCCCACGGATGGTTAGCTCAGCGGTAGAGCATCGCCTTCACACGGCGGGGGCCACAGGTTCGATCCCTGTACCATCCACCAGATTTTCCAGGCATCTACCCAGCATCGCGCTCGGCAGCATGCCTTGATCCGCGGTCCTGATCGTGTCTCGATCAACCGCCCCGGGCCTGCGCGCCCGCGCTGCGGCACCCGTTCCGGTTTCGTCACGCATGGCAACTGGCCGCCATGTGTTCGCATGTGTTCTGTGTCCATGGCCAGTGCAACTGCAGCCAAGGGAAGTCGATCCGGCTGCGGGCCACCTCCATTTTCGAAGCCGAATGGCCTGGGCAGGACAGGGCAGGTCCGGAAATCAACTAAGGGATTCCCATCAGTGGGATTCCCATCAGTGCGTTTCCGCCGCCCACGACCGGGTCGCCGGTCGGTGCCACGCGCCTGCGCGTGCCCTCGGGGGCGCCGATGAAATCGCCGGGCGCGTTGGTGTCGGTCAAGGCCAGGCTTTCATCGGTTTCGAGCATGTGCTCGTCCACCGTGT
This sequence comes from Panacagrimonas sp., assembly GCA_021773655.1. Lineage (GTDB taxonomy): Bacteria > Pseudomonadota > Gammaproteobacteria > Nevskiales > Nevskiaceae > Panacagrimonas. The sequence goes on along the minus strand of JAJFJX010000318.1, from coordinate 9,095 downwards.
TGCGGTCCTGCCGGTCGGGCTAGGTCGGGATGGGGGGCGATCAGGCCGTGGCGCTCGCCGTGGAATCCTTGCAGATACTCCGGTCCGGTTTCCGGATCTGTTCAATGACGCGCCCCGGTCATTCTTCAGGCCTCGTGGCATCGACCCGCCGCAAGGGTGTCTGCGCGACCACTGCAACCGCCCGCAAACGGAGTTGAATGTCGATCCGGAACATCGGCTTGCGAGCAGGTCAGGACCATCAGTGACGGGCTGCAACATTCTCTCAGTAGACCGGCCCGGGGGCCTCGGACGGGGCGTTAGACAAACGAACGAAGGTCGGCTAACGTCGGTTGTGCAGCCGTTTCAAGTAGTGTTTCGCCAGTGGTTCCCTGTGCCCCCGCAACATGTGTCCGGGGACGACAAGCTCCCCGGCAACGTTTCTTGGACGCTTGCAGCCTGCGGACTCTATTCCGGGCCCGCATTCATCAACCGTCAGAGGAACGTTACATGTCGAATGTATCGACCGGTGTGGTCAAGTGGTTCAATGACGCCAAGGGTTTCGGCTTTATCACGCCGGAAGGTGGTGGTGAGGACCTCTTCGCCCATTTCAAGGAAATCCAGGGCACCGGATTCAAGACCCTCAAAGAAGGCCAGCGCGTGCAGTACATCGCTCAGCGAGGCCAGAAAGGAATGCAGGCCACTCAGATCAAGCCACTTTGATCAAAACAAAATTATCCGAATTGTGGGTACCGATCGCCGCGGCCTGATCGCCGCGGCGTTCTTTTTCCATGTTTGCCGGCTGAGCCCAAAAACCAAATCTATCGACTCCGATGAGTTCCACACCCGCCAGCACCTCCAGAGCGCCCGTCAATCTGCCGGCCGCCATCCTGTTCGGCGCCAGCACCCTGCTGCTGCTGAGCGTGTTTCCGCTGTATGCATGGTTCCATGATTTTTCCGCCGCGGCCTGGGTGTGGTTCTTCGTGTTCCTGTACGCCAGCGGCATTTCGATTACCGGTGGCTACCACCGCCTTTGGGCACACCGGGCTTACGAGGCGCGCCTTCCGCTAAGACTGTTCTACATGCTGTTCGGCGCCCAGGCATTGCAGAACAGCATCCTGATCTGGACCTCGATGCACCGCGTGCACCACAAGAACGTGGACGATGTCGAGAGCGATCCCTATTCGATCCGGCGCGGATTCTGGTACGCCCACATGGGATGGATGCTTCGCGACTATCCCTGTCATGCGGTCGATCTTTCCAATGTGCAGGACCTGCAGCGCGATCCGGTGGTGATGTTCCAGCACCGCCACTACCTGGGCCTGGCACTGTTCATGAACATCGGGCTGCCGCTGCTGGTGGGCTGGGCCAGTGGTGACCCGTGGGGTGTGCTGCTGGTCGCCGGGCTGTTGCGCCTGGTGGTCAACCACCATTTCACCTTTCTCATCAACTCGCTGGCCCACATGTGGGGCCGCCGGCCCTACACCGAGGACAACAGCGCCCGCGACAATGACCTGATCGCGCTGTTTACCTACGGCGAGGGCTATCACAACTACCACCACCTGTTTTCCTGGGACTATCGCAACGGCGTGCGCTGGTGGCATGTCGACCTGACCAAGTGGTGGATCGCGACCTGCTCGCTGGTCGGCCAGGCGCACAACCTGCGCCGCGTGCCGGAGTTCAGGATTCGCCGCGCCATGATCGAGCGGCAGTTCGTGCGCGCGCAGCGCAGGATCAGCGAGGCCGAACCGACCCGCTTCGAGGCAATGCAGAGACTGCTCGAAGCAGAGATGGACGCCTTCCGCACCACCGTCGATGAGTGGACCCGGCTGCAGACCAGAAAGATCGAAGCGGCCAAGCGCCAGGTGATCGACTGCGTCACTGAGCACTGGGAGCACAGCGAGGCCCGTCGGCAACTGCAGGTGCTCGAAGACGCCCTTCACGAGCAGTATCGGCGTCTGCGGGTCCTGCACCTGCAGGCCGTGTGAGATCGGTCCGGCACCTGATGTCGTCGACGGGCGGGGTGTTGGACACCTGAGCCAACGGGCCGCACCCGCACTTGAGTGTGTTCGCTCAGCCAGCGAGCATCCAGACCGGTGCCCTGCCATTCCCGAGTTCAGGGCAATGGCACCGGAAAGACCGTGATTCTGCTCGACGCGGCGGACGCGCTGTTCGAGGCCGCCGGCGAACAGGCTGGCTCCCATCGACATCCACCACACGCTCGGACATGACTGCGTACCGATCATCTGGAAGATGAACTATGCATCGTGCATGTCATCGTCGGTGCTCAGGCGGATGTCGCTGATGTTGCGGTTCGATCCATCCGCCCCCGATCACGCACTGTTTCTGGCGCATACCTGAGGCTGGAATGCCACTCGCTCGCAGGTGAAGTGCCATCCAATGAGCGAATGGATATGATCACGGCCGCCAGATCAAATCCTTGCGCCGACCTCTTTGAATAGCCCCCTCACGGGAGGGGTGCGTTCAGAAGAGGAGCAAACGATGGAAATCATTCGGCCTGTCGAGGGCCTGGGGTTCAAGGTGATCGGCAAACAGTGCGATTGCTGCAAGCGGGACTGGCGCAGCTACCGGAGCTTCGATGAAGAGCTCGAGCTGTTCGAGTTCACCAGAATCGAGGTCCGTGCGGGATACGCTGCGGAGCGGTTTGTCGATGGCGACCAGTTGGTCGCCGATCTCTGTCAGTACTGCGCCTACGCCCGGCTCGGCAAGATCCTGCGGCATCTCGGGAACATCTTCGAGGTTCCGCCATCCTCCGGAGCAGGTGGAGGAGGGTGAAGACCTCTGGGTCGAGGCTCTTCCACGTGAGTGCCCAAGAACCGTACGTCAGCGGCTCACCCCGCCGGGCTCAAGCTGAAGGGAAACGCCCTCAACCAGATCCTTCGCACTCGGCTTCCCGTTCGGGCAGAGCGATGGCAGGGCGCGGAGGAAGCACCGATGATGGGTTCACCCTGGAAACTGCATTTCGACGCAAGGGTGCCTGGCGAACAGAACGGATGCCAAGGACGTTTACGGACGACGCCCCCCAACAGATAAGGTGAACTCTGTCCACGTTGTTTTTCTTTGCGTCCTGCCTGCTGCAAAACTCCAAGAGACTTCTCTGGTCCGAGATCGTGCCAAACAGGAGTCGGGAGCAGTAGTGATCGGCGGAGAGCGTCGGCGGCGATTCGGATTCGGGGATGAGGCGTTGACTGCGGTGAGCGCCAATGCATTTCTTGCCGACGTCCAACATCTGGTCTGGTCTGGACTGGACTTGAAGCGGACCGAGCCGGAACTGGGTGCGCTGTACTGCCACGCACGCCGTCCATCGCACCCCCCGCCGTAGCTGCTCAGGATGCTGCTGTTGTAGGCGGACTGCGGCGACCAGCCGCTGACGGAAACTGATCGGGCGCACAACCGGGTGCGGTCGTATGCCCGCGCGAGGGTCGAGCGGCTATGGCCGGCTCAAGTCGGGCACTCGGATGGGAGGATGGCGGTATCCGGGCGGTATCCGGGCGGTATCCGGGCAGGATCAAGAACCAGGTCCACGCGCACCGGCTGGCGATGTCCTGAACCCCTGCTGCTGCGGCCACACGGGACAGATACCGAATAGCTGCGCCGACGGTGCGCAACCGGTGCCCGAAGGCAACGAGCGAGCGCGCCGCGAAAGACGGTCGCCCTTCGATCCCCGCACGCACTTGCTGGGCCGTAGTGCTACTTCCCGCCGAATTCCAGGCTTCAAGCGGGGGCTCGAACTGATGGTCGGTCCACGGTCAATCAGCATCCGTGGCCGAGAACGCCAAGGAGAAGATGGACCCCGAGGCACGGGTGACCACTTTTGTACCGGAATGGCGCGCCCGGAGGGAGTCGAACCCCCAACCCGCGGTGTAGAAGACCGCTGCTCTATCCAGTTGAGCTACGGACGCAGTGTCCTGAGTTTAATCGAGCGGCGTCGCCACGTCCGCAGCGCGAAGGCGGGTGCATCGCTGCAACATCGGCAGCATATTGTGCTCTGTCACCATTGCCAGCACGAAGAGGTTGCCCTTGAGTTTCCTCGCGACCCGCGACCCGCGACCCGCGACCCGCGACGTGCGGCGTGCGCTCGTGGCGACGGTCGTGCAGCTGCGGCTGTTCTTCCGGGCCGATCTTTCGGGTCTAGGTGACTCCGACCGAATCTTGGTCGGGAATTCGCCGGAACCCATCGCCTTGAGTGGCATCACAGGCCAGAAGCCGCTGACGCGCTTGGCCGTGTAGTGGCCGCTGTTGCGGGCACTGTCCGTGGCGCGGCCGGATTCGGCCACAGGGGCCACCCGGGCTGCCGCAACGGTACATCGCGCAACCTGCGCGAGGTGCGGGGTCAGCAGCGCCTGCAGCGCGCGGTCCGGACCTGCTGCGAAGAAGAGCATGGCCGTCAGACGTGCGAGGAGGCCGCGGACACTTTCGGGCAGGCGCGCAGAACTAAACTAGGCTGGCGGGTGGACAAGGTCGTGCGTCTCGCGTGGCGCCATCGAGGAACTCTGCATGAACACCAAGAACGACAGTGATCATCAAAACCGGAGCGGGGCGGTGGCCTACTGGAAGGCCAACATACGCCTGGTTCTGACGCTGCTGGCGATCTGGTTTGCCGTGTCCTTCGGCGCAGGGATCCTGCTGGTCGACTGGCTCGATCAGTTCCGCTTCGCCGGGTTCAGGCTCGGTTTCTGGTTCGCGCAACAGGGTTCGATCTACACCTTCGTGGTGCTGGTATTCGTCTATGTCTGGCGCATGAACCGACTGGATCGCGAACACGACGTGCACGAAGACTGACCAAGGACTGCGGAGCCGGCATTCATGGATGTCATGACCTGGACCTACCTGCTGGTGGGTGCGAGCTTTGCGCTGTATATCGGCATCGCAGTCTGGGCGCGCGCCGGATCGACCGCGGAGTACTACATCGCCGGTGGCGGCGTGCCACCGATCGCAAACGGCATGGCCACCGCCGCGGACTGGATGAGCGCTGCCTCGTTCATTTCCATGGCGGGCCTGATCGCGTTCATGGGCCGGGACGGTTCGGTGTACCTGATGGGGTGGACCGGCGGTTACGTACTGCTGGCGCTGCTGCTGGCACCCTACCTGCGCAAGTTCGGAAAGTTCACCGTGCCGGACTTCGTCGGTGACCGCTACTACTCGCAGACCGCGCGCATGGTGGCAGTGGTGTGCGCGATCTTCGTGTCGTTCACTTACGTTGCCGGGCAGATGCGCGGTGTCGGCATCGTGTTCAGCCGCTTCCTGGAAGTGGATATCACCCTGGGCGTGGTCATCGGCATGGCGCTCGTGTTCTTCTACGCCGTGCTCGGCGGCATGAAGGGCATCACCTACACCCAGGTGGCGCAATACTGCGTGCTGATCTTCGCCTACATGGTGCCGGCGATCTTCATATCGCTGCTGCTCACCGGCAACCCGGTGCCGCAGCTTGGCTTCGGCTCGCAGGGCGCCGACGGCGTCTACCTGCTGGACAAGCTCGATGGTCTGGTGACCGAACTCGGCTTCACCGCCTACACCGCCGGCGTCAAATCGACCATCGACGTGTTCTGCATCACCCTGGCGCTGATGGTCGGCACCGCCGGTCTGCCGCATGTGATCGTGCGCTTCTTCACCGTGCCTCGGGTGCGGGATGCGCGCATCTCGGCCGGCTGGGCATTGCTGTTCATCGCCATCCTGTACACCACCGCGCCGGCGATCGCGACCTTCGCGCGGGTCAATCTGATCGACACCGTGTCCGGGCAGCCGTACGCCGAGGCGCCGGGCTGGATCAAGAGCTGGGAGAAGACCGGCCTGATCGCGTGGGAGGACAAGAATGGCGACGCGGTGATGCAGTACAACGCCGCGCCGGACCTCAACGAGATGACCATCGACCGCGACATCATGGTGCTGGCCAACCCGGAAATCGCGCAGTTGCCGAACTGGGTGATCGCGCTGGTCGCCGCCGGCGGTCTGGCGGCGGCGCTGTCGACGGCAGCAGGCCTGTTGCTGGTGATCTCGACCTCGATCTCCCACGACCTGCTGAAGAAAACCCTGATGCCGGGCATCACCGACAAACAGGAGCTGTTGTTCGCACGCATTGCCGCAGCGGTGGCGATCGGCATCGCCGGCTCCCTCGGCATCCATCCACCCGGCTTCGTGGCGCAGGTGGTGGCCTTTGCTTTCGGCCTGGCGGCGTCGTCGTTCTTTCCGGCGATCATCCTGGGCATCTTCTGGCGCCGGATGAACAAGGAGGGCGCCATTGCCGGTATGGTCTCCGGCATCAGCCTGACCGCGGCGTACATCATCTATTTCAAGTTCATCGATCCAGCCTCCAACGTGGCGGACAACTGGTTTCTTGGCATCTCGCCCGAGGGCATCGGTTCGGTGGGCATGGTGGTGAACTTCGGCGTGTCGTTTGCAGTGGCAGCCGTGACCAAGGCGCCGCCGCAGACCATCCAGGAGCTGGTCGAGAACATCCGCGTGCCGCGGGGCGCGGGTGCGGCAGTGGCGCATTGACCGAACCAGATTCACCCCATTCAGCGTCGGCAAGCAAATGCTGCGTGCGGTCCGGCCACGGACGTGGCGGGGCGACCTGGTCGGCCTCATCCCGGCGTGGGGCATACTGAAAGTGCGCGTGCGGCACGTGTGCTCAGAACGCGCCGATGATTCAGAAAATGCCAAGACGGAGAAAGTCAGATGAGCAACATATCGAGCGTCCTGGAGGAAAAGCGTTTATTTCCGCCCGCGGCGGATTTCGTCGGCAACGCCCGTCTCGACGCCGACTCACTGGCCGAGCTCAAGGCTGCGGCGCAGAAGGACCCGAGCGGTTTCTGGGCCGGGCTGGCACGCAGGGAACTGGCCTGGCAGACACCGTTCACCCAGGTGCTGGACGACAGCCGGGCACCGAACTACGCGTGGTTTGCCGACGGCCGCACCAATGCCTCGGCCAACTGCCTGGACCGCCACCTCGGCGAGCGCGGCGACAAGGTTGCGATCCGTTTCGAGGGCGAACAGGGCGATACCAGAAACTGGACCTATCGCGAACTGCACGCCGAAGTCTGCAGGCTTGCCAACGGACTGAAGTCGCTGGGCGTGACCAAGGGCGATCGCGTGGTGATCTACATGCCGCACACGCCCGAGGCGGTGATTGCGATGCAGGCCTGCGCGCGCATCGGTGCGCTGCATTCGATCGTGTTCGGCGGCTTTTCCGCCGGCGCGCTGCGGGACCGTATCGACGACGCCAGCGCCAGGCTGGTGATCACCGCCGACGGCGGCTGGCGCGGCGGCAACATCATCGAGCTCAAGAAGGCGGTGGACGAGGCGCTGAGCTCGGGCTGCAAGAGCATTGAAAAGGTGGTGGTCTTCCGGCGCAGCGGACACGAAGTGGCGTTCGACGACTCACGCGATGTCTGGTGGCACGAACTTGTGGCCACCCAGGCCACCGCCTGCGACCCTGAGTGGGTGGAGGCCGAACACCCGCTGTTCCTGCTCTACACCTCCGGCTCCACCGGCAAGCCCAAGGGGATCCAGCATTCCACCGGCGGCTACCTGCTGGGCGCGCACATGACCATGCAGTGGGTGTTCGACATCCGTGACGACGATGTCTTCTGGTGTACCGCCGATGTCGGCTGGATCACCGGCCACACCTACGTGTGCTACGGCCCGCTGTCCAACGGCGCCACCATCCTGATCTACGAGGGTGCACCGACCGTGCCCGACGCCGGCAGGTTCTGGAAGATCTGTCAGGACCAGGGCGTGACCATCTTCTACACCGCGCCGACCGCGATCCGCGCGCTGATGAAGCTCGGCGAGCAATGGCCCGCGAAGTACGATCTTTCGAAACTGCGGCTGCTCGGCAGCGTCGGCGAGCCGATCAACCCCGAGGCCTGGATGTGGTATCACCGCGTGATCGGCAGGGAGAAACTTCCGATCGTCGATACCTGGTGGCAGACCGAGACCGGCGCCGTCATGATGAGTCCGGTGCCGGGTGCCACCGCCACCAAGCCCGGCTCCTGCACCCAGCCGCTGCCCGGCATCTTTGCCGAGGTGGTCGACGAGGCCGGCGAACGGGTGCAGGGCACGGAGGCCGGAGGCTATCTGGTGATCACCCAGCCCTGGCCGTCGATGCTGCGCACCATCTGGGGCGACAACGAGCGCTACATCCAGACCTACTGGGCGCAGTTCAAGAACAGGTACTACGTGGCGGGCGACTCGACCCACCGTGATGCCGACGGCTATTACTGGATCATGGGTCGCGTCGACGACGTGCTCAACGTCTCCGGACACCGGCTCGGCACGATGGAGATCGAAAGCGCGCTGGTCAGCCATGCACGCGTGGCCGAGGCGGCCGTGGTGGGGCGCCCGCACGAGGTCAAGGGCGAGAGCGTGTTCGCGTTCGTCACCTGCAATGGCGAGCGGCCGCAGGGCGACGAGGCCGAGGCCCTGATCAAGGAGCTTCGCGCCCACGTCGGCAAGGAGATCGGCGCATTGGCCAAGCCTGACGAAATCCGCTTTGCCGACAACCTCCCCAAGACCCGCAGTGGCAAAATCATGCGGCGTCTGCTGCGCTCGGTGGCCAAGGGCGAGCAGATCACCCAGGACGTCTCCACGCTGGAGAATCCGGGCATCGTGGCGCAGCTGCAGGGCAAGGCCTGACCCGGCTCCGCGAACGGCGTCGCCAACGAGGAAGGCGGCCGATGATGGCCGCCTTCCTCCGCCCTGCGCCGGGATGTCCTGGCGACCCGGCTACCCGCCTTTTTTCTCCTTCTTCTCGGCCTTCTTTTCCTTGGCCGTCTTGAGCGGCTTTTTCTTGTCGTTCTTCCTGGCGTTCATGCCCTTGGCCATCGGTGTGCTCCGGTTGAGCGGCCTTCGGGATCGAGGTCGCCCCTGCTTCATACACGCTGTGACGGGCGCAGGATAGGCCCCCCTGTGCGGGGCGCGGGTGCGGGCGCGTGCTGGCGATGCATCCATGCCGCAGTTGAAGGTTCGCGGTGATCGGGCGCAGGCTATGAAGGTCCCCGGCCGTGATGGCCCGGCCCATCCCTTCCAGCCAGGAGACTTATGCCCCGCAACGCCTTGTACGCACAGTCCGGCGGCGTCACCGCCGTCATCAACGCCTC
>JAJFJX010000317.1 GCA_021773655.1 Panacagrimonas sp. | reverse complement strand
GGTGAAGACCGACTTCACGCAGTCGGCGTCCGCCGCGGTGGACCAGTACAAGACCGACCGCCTGCCTCTGGACCCCAAGACCAAGCGCCGCGAGCCGCTGCTGACCTTCAAGCGCGGGGCCGTAGTGCATTTCGCGCTGTCGGATTCCGACATTCAGATGGCGACGAAGCTGGACGGCGAGAACACGTACTTCCTGCCGTTCAATCAGGGCAATGCCGGCCACGCCGGCAATCCACCGCGGACGGATGGCGAGTACCCGGTGACCTACTTCTGGCAACTGGTCTGCCAACGTGATTCCTGGCTGCGCATCTTCCACAGCTTCTTGTACGTCGAGAGGAAGGACGTGGTGGACCTCAAGGGCAACTGGTCCAAGAAGGAAACGCTGATCTTCCCGCGCTATCACCAGTGGGATGCGGTCAATGCGATGATCGCGGACGCCAAGGCCAACGGTGCCGGCATGCAGTACCTGTGCGAGCACAGTGCCGGCTCGGGCAAGACCAGCACCATCGCCTGGACGGCACATGACCTGATCCGCCTGCGGCGCGATGACGGCGAGGCAATCTTCAACAGCGTGATCATCGTCACCGACCGTACGGTGCTGGACAGCCAGTTGCGGGATGCGGTGAAGCAGATCGACCACCAGTTTGGCGTGATCGCGGCCATCGACCGGCAGAAGTCCTCGAAGTCCAAGAGCAAGCAACTGGCGGAGGCGCTGACCGCCGGCACGCCGATCATCGTGGTGACGATCCAGACGTTTCCGTACGCGATGGAAGCCATCGTCACGGAAAGCCAGCTCAAGGACAGGAACTTCGCGATCATCATCGACGAGGCCCACGCCTCGCAGACCGGCACCAACGCCACCAAGCTGCAGGCGGCGCTGTCGCTGACGAACAAGGGCGACATGGCGGGCATGAGCGTGGAAGAGCTGCTGGAAGCCTTGCAGAAGTCGCGCGTGCGGCCGAAGAACCTCAGCCACTTCGCCTTCACCGCCACGCCCAAGCATTCGACGCTGATGCTGTTTGGGCGCACCAAGGACGGCGGCAAGGAGCCTCTGAACAAGTCATTCCCGCGAAAGCGGGAATCCAGTAAACCTTTGAAGAGCCTGGATTCCCGCTTGCGCGGGAATGACGAGACTGGAGTTAACCTGCCGGCCGCGTTCCACCAGTACCCGATGCGGCAGGCCATCGAGGAGGGCTTCATCCTCGACGTGCTCAAGGGCTACACGCCGTACCAGACCGCTTTCAACCTGGCCAAGCAGCTGGAGGACAAGAAGCGCGTCGGCGGCAAGGCCGCCAAGCAGGCGCTGGCGCAGTGGATGAGCCTGCATCCAACCAACGTCACGCAGAAGGTGCAGTTCATCATCGAGCACTTCAGCAGGAACGTCTCCGCCCTGCTCGATGGCAAGGCCAAGGCGATGGTCGTCACCAGCTCGCGCGCCGCCGCTGTGCGTTTCAAGAAAGGTTTTGACGCTTATATCGCCAAGCATCCCGAGCATGCGGGCATCCGCTCGCTGGTCGCCTTCTCCGGCAAGCTCACCGGCAGGCAGGTGATGCACAACGACGACGAACGCCTGGCTGGCGATGTGTTCGTGGTGGATGAGGCGGACGAGTTCACGGAAGTGAACATGAATCCGGACATCTCGGGGCAGGACCTGCGGATCGCCTTCGAGCGGCCCGAGTACCGGGTGATGCTGGTGGCCGACAAGTTCCAGACCGGCTTCGACCAGCCCAAGCTGGTGGCGATGTATCTGGACAAGAAGATCGCCAACGACGTGGAGATCGTGCAGACGCTTTCGCGCCTGAACCGCACGGCGCCGGGCAAGGACGAGACCTTCGTCATCGACTTCATCAATGCGCCGGAGAACGTCAGACGGGCGTTCTCGATGTACGACGACGGCGCGCGAATCGAGGAAGCCCAGGATCTGGATGTGGTCTACGACATCCGTCAAGCACTAGACGCCCACGGCCTCTACGCGCAGGACGATCTGGAAGCTTTCAAGCAGGCCCGCTTCAAGACGCTGCGCGACATCACGCGGGCGCAGGAGCCGCAGCACAAGGCCCTGTACGCGGCTACGGAGCGGCCGACCCGGCTCTACAACCAGAAGCTCAAGATGCTGCGGGATGCCATCGCTACCTGGGAGTTCGCCTACGAGAAAGCCCGCGCCAACCAGGATGAGGCCGGCATGAAGTCGGCGGACCACCAGCGCAAGGGCATGGCCGAGCAGATCGCGGCGCTGATGGCCTTCAAGAGCGGCCTGGCGCGCTTCTGCCGCACCTATGCCTACATCGCGCAACTGATCGACTTCGGCGATCCGGAGCTGGAGAACTTTGCCGCCTTTGCCAGGCTGCTGAGCAAACGGCTCGACGGCGTGCCGGCGGATCGCGTGGACCTCAAGGGGCTGGTGCTGTCGGGTTTCGACATCAAGGCGCGTACCGACGTGGGCATTCGGGAAGAACCGGAAAAACCCTACCTGAAGCCGGTCGGTGCGGGTGGTGGCGGCAAGGCGGATGAGCCGAACTACCTGAAGGAGATCATCGACCGCCTGAACCGGCTGTTTGGCGAGGCCACGCCATTGCGCGACCGTGCCACATTCGTCAACCACATCACGGCCATCGCCAAGGAAAGCGACGTGGTGATGGCCCAGGTGGAGAACAACAACCGCGAACAGGCCCTGAAGGGCAATCTCCCTGGCGCGGTCCAGCAAGGCGTGGTGCGTGCGCTGTCGTCGCACCAGATGCTTGCGACGCAGGTGCTCAAGGCTGATCGGCAGGCGATGTCGGCGCTCACCGATCTCATCTACGAGCTGATCCGTGATCGCCGGATGATCGATCTGGAAGATCTGGATGCTTGATTTCCTGAACCTGCCGGGTATCCGTCCGGTGGACCTTCAGAGTTCGCGGGGGATCATCACCATCGTCGCGGAGGTCATCGAGACCACTCCGCCGGCGTCGTGCCCGGAGTGCTGCAAGCCGCTCCATCGGCACGGACACCGGAAGATCGCCTTTGCCGACATGCCGCAGCAGATGCAGCCTGTACGGCTGGAGATCGACCGCCCTCGTTACCGCTGCGATGCCTGCGGCAAGACGCTGACGCTGGATCTGCCCTTCCTTGATGAGCGCCGTCGGGCTACCCGACGACTGGTCGATGAGATCCGCGAGCGCTGCCTCGGAACCCCCT
>JAJFJX010000316.1 GCA_021773655.1 Panacagrimonas sp. | reverse complement strand
GCACGACCTCCGAGGTCCCGCCCGGCTGGCTGCGGATGCCGGGTCGCAACACGGCGAGCAGGGCGTCGGTCCGGGTGGCCAGGACCGCGCCCAGCCAGCGGTACTGCTGCTGCCGGCCGGCGGCAGTGGCCAGTCGATCAGGGTCGACACCTGCGGCCAGGTCGATGCGCGTCTCGCAGGCGGACTCGGCGGCCTGCAACTGCTCCAGCAACTGCGCACGATCGCGCCCGGACACCGTGTAGCCTTCCAGGTTGGCTCTGTGCGACCAGTCCTGTTCGAGCATCCGCACCGGCACCGGCAGGACGCCAACCTGGGCGAACGGAATGCGCCGCGATTCCAGCCAGCGGCCGGCGACACGCAGGAACAGCAGGTCCGCACCGGGTGCCAGGCCACACATCAACACGAGGCGACGCCCGCGGCTCAGGCGCAGAATCTCTGGCAGCACCTCCTCGGTCAGCACGGCGCTGGCCGTGCCCTCCTCGTCCGCACTCAGCATCAGATGTCCGCTGCAGCCAACGATGTAGGGCACATCGCGCGAGCGGCGTTGTCGGTCGATCTGCTCAAGCCACTGCCCCAGTGACCCGCAACCTTCCGGTGCCGCCGACGCGGGAACCGGAGGATCCGGAACCTGATTCACGAGGTCGGCATTTGAGGCACCATGTGCCAAGGCTCATGCGACCACCGGCCCGGCGTCAAGAAATCGGGTTCGAGATGGCACCCGATGGGCATTCAGGGGGTTTCCGGGAGCACTACGGGGGATGAAAGGCGAACCCGACCGCCACCGCTACTGGGCGTTCATCAGCTACAGCCACGCCGACGAGGCCTGGGCCAAGTGGCTGCACGGGGCGCTGGAAACTTACCGCGTGCCACGTCGGCTGGTCGGCGGGCCGACCCGCTTCGGGCCGCGCCCGCGGAGACTGTTCCCGGTGTTCCGCGACCGCGACGAACTGTCCTCTGCAGCCGAGCTGGGCAGCGTCATCGAGGCTGCGCTGCGGGAGTCACGCTATCTGGTCGGGGTGTGCTCGCCGGCGGCGGCAAAATCGGCCTGGGTTGAAGCCGAGATCCGCCGCTACAAGTCGCGCGGCGGCCAGGACCGGGTGCTGGCGCTGATTGTCGACGGCCAGCCCAACGCCGCCGAGCCCGCTCTGGAATGCTTCCCGCTCGCCCTGCGCCGACAGGTCGACGCGCACGGCCAGCTTACCGACGCGCCTGCCGAGCCCATTGCCGCTGACGCGCGGCCCTTTGCCGACCACAAGCACGGTGCGCGGCTCAAGCTGCTGGCCGGTCTGCTGGAAGTGGGCTACGACGATCTGCGTCAGCGCGAACGCCGGCGCCGGCTGTGGGCGCGCGTACAGGCGGGGGTCGCGGCCCTGGCCGGCGTGGGGCTGCTGGTGGCCATGTGGGGCGGGTTCGAGCGCCGCGAAATCCAGCGCGTGGAGCAAGCCAGGCTGGACCGTTTGGAACAACTCGGTCGCCAGGAACTGCGCGAAAACCGCCATGCCCGGGCCGCGGTCTACCTGGCCGAAGTCCTGCGCGGCGGTCGCGACACCTCGGCGCTGCGCTACCCGCTGGCGCGGGCCATGCGTCCGGTGGACGCGGTGCTCCCGCGCTGGCTCGACCTGGGCGAGGTCGTCGTGCGATCGGCGCTGGCGAACGACGGCCGGCACCTGCTGACGGTCAACGCCGGATCGGCGAGCTGGTGGGACCTCGACACCGGGCTCCGGCTTGGACGCTTCGAGATCCCGCAGCAGGCCTTCTTTGGTGCGCCGCGACTCGACACCGATGCCGGCCACGCTGTGATCTCCGGGGCGACGAGCACGCAAGCCCACCCTTACGAGGCGATCACCACGGTGCTCGACCTGGCCGGCCGCCAGGTGGTCGGCAGCCTCCCCGGCACGGTCTGGGGGGGTACGGGAAACTCGCTGAGCCCGGACGGTCGGCACGCCCTGGTCACCCGGGTCCCCGCCCCCGACGAGGACAGCGCCAAGGCCTGGACCGCCGTGGTGAGGCTGGCCGACGCCGCCGTGGTCGCACGACTCGAGACGGCCGACGGCAACACCGCAGCAACTTATTCACCCGACGGCCGCCACATCGCCACCGGCGGCGAGGGGGCCGGCGAGATCGTGCTCTGGGATGCCGGCACCTACCGGCCGATGCGGCGCATCGCACCCCGACAGCGCATTGCCCAGTCGGTGTACTGGAGTGGGCGCGGCATGGAACTGCTCAGTGTCAACGAGGCGGGTGCCGTCCGACTGTGGGATGGCGCCAGTGGGCAATTACTCGATGCGCTGGGCAGCCATAGCCTGTTTGCGCTGGCCATCGACCACGCCGCGCAGCGCTACTGGCTGACCACCAGCATCGACGGCGCGCGGGTCTGGGACCTCGAACGCGGTCAGGCGGTATTCCATAGCGAAGCTTTCGGCGGGTTCAACGATGACGCCGATCTCGACTCCAGCGGTGGGCGGGTCCTGGCGCAGCACCGAGAGGGCGGCCCGGGCCTATGGTCGGTCCCGGAACAAGGTCTCGAATACCGCCTGGACGTGGACGCCGAGGCCAGCGCGGAGATGCGCTTCGTGCCCGGGGAGCCGCGCATCCTGATCGTCACCCGCAACGGTCGGCTGCGCTGGCTGGACACCGAGCACCTGCGCAGACCGCTAGGGCGCCTGCAGCATGGCCGCTACCGTCACCCCGCCGAATCGCCGGGCGTCGGCGCCATGGCGGCTGCTGCGAACGGCCGTTACTGGATCAGCGGCGGTGCCGACGGCGCTCTGCGCCGCTGGACGCAGGACCGTGGCGAGCCGGTGGCCGCCATCGAGGCCCACGCGAGTTCCGTCATCTCGCTGGTGCCGCTCGCCGGCACTGATGCCAGCGTGTCGCTGGACAGCAGCGGCCGCATCATCGGCTGGGACGGACGCTCCGATGCACCCACCTGGACGCTCGACGCCGATCCCGAGCACCCAGCCGCCAGACTCACGACCCATCGACACACTACCTGGGTCGTCGTGCAACGCCCGGGCGCCGCCGCCCTCGTGCTCGACGGGCTGAGCGGCGAGCGCCTTCAGCAGATCGACCTCGAGCCCTCGGCGGGCAATCTGCGCCTGCTGCCGCCCGGTCATCGGCTGCTGTCCATCGACGCCCGGGGACACATTCGAATCCGCGATCTGGATGCCCCTGGCAAGGCCATCAGAATCGGTGGCGATACGCCCGGCCCGGGGGCATTCGCGATCTCCGCCGACCGACACCGCCTCCTGCGGTCGATCGATGGCGGTGCCCTGACGCTATACGACCTGCGTTCGGGGCAAGAGCTGAGCCAGCTCGATGTCCAGGCCCCTGGCCTGCAGCTGGGCTTGCTCAGCGAACTCGCCTTGAGCGACGACGGCGCCTGGGTGGCGGCCGCCACGGTGGACGGCGCGATCCTGACCTGGAACCCGCGCAGCGGTCTCACACGCGTGACCCGCGACCACCTGCGGCCGGTGACCACCCTGCAGTTCGACGCCGCCAGCCGCCTGCTAGCCAGCGGCGACGACGACGGCAGGGTGGTGCTGCGCGATGTGGACAGCGGGCGGGTGCTGGACCACATCGACCTGCAACACGACAAGATCCTCGAAGTTGCCTTTGGCGCCGAGGGCACCCGGCTGCTGGTGCGCCATCGCCTGGACGATGCCTTGCGGCTGTGGGACATCTCGCTGGAGACCCGCGGCCTGGCGCAGATCGAGCGCCGCCTGGCCTGCGCCGTGCCTTGGCAGCTCCAGGGCCTTGCGCTGGTAGCGCGCAATGCCGATGCAGCGGACTGCGCCGGGCTGACGTCACTGCCATGAGCCCCGGCCTGGCACCTTGCCGCTACTGGGCGTTCATCAGCTACAGCCACGCCGACGAGGCCTGGGCCAAGTGTCTGCACCGGTCCATCGAGGCCTGGCGCGTGCCACGTCGGCTGGTCGGCCGTCCGCACCGTGATGGCAGCATCCCGCACCGGTTACTGCCGGTGTTCCGTGATCGCGAGGAGCTGTCGACCTCGGCCGAACTCGGCGCGGTGCTCAACCAGGCCCTGCGCGAATCGCGTTACCTGATCGTGATCTGCTCGCCGCGCGCGGCGAACTCGCGCTGGCTGCAGGAGGAGATCCGTTATTTCAAGTCGCTGGGTCGCGAGGACCGCGTGCTGGCGTTGATCGTTGACGGCGAGCCCGGCCCCGGACCGGCGCAGTGCTTTCCCGCCGCGCTCAGGTTCAAGGTCGATGGGCAAGGCAATCTGCTCGAAGCACCGGTCGAGTTGATCGCCGCCGACGCCCGAGCACACGCCGACGGCCGTCGCGACGCCCTGCTCAAGCTGCTGGCCGGCATGCTCGGCCTGGGGTTCGACGACTTGCGTCAGCGCGAACGCCGGCGGCGCCTCTGGCAGGGGCTGCGCAATGTTGCGGCGCTGGCCGCGCTGATGATCGCGGTGGTCGGCGCCTGGGGCGCGTTTGAGCGCTACCGGCGCGAACAGGCCCTGGCCGCGCACATCGAGAAGGTCTACGAGTCGGGTCGCAAGGAACTGCTCGCCGGTCACGACATGCGCGCCGCGGTGTACCTGGCCGAAGCCTATCGCCTGGGCCTCGACACACCGGCACTGCGCTTGATGCTCGGCCGGGCGATGGCGCCGCTGGATGCGCAACTGCCCCTGCGCATCGACACCGGCGGGCCCGTGCGCCGGCCGCTGTTCAGTCCGGACGGCACGCGGCTGGTGGCGCCGGTGGATGTTCCACTGAACACCCTCGCCGAGGCCGGCGACTACGTGCCGCAGGTCGACCGCGCCGGCATCTGGGATGTGGCCAGCGGCGAGCGCCTGGCCGAGTTGCAGGGCCTGCCCAAGGACCCGCGTCTGCTGCGCTGGCTGCCAGACGGCCGACACTTGCTGGTCAGCGGCTTCGATCGTGGCGACAGCACCTACTGGACCCGGGCCGATCCCAACACCGGCGTCTGGGACAGCCTCACCGGTCAGCGCCTGGCGCGCCTGGCCGGACACGCCGGCCTGATTGGCACGCCGCTGGATCCAGAAGGACGGCGGGTGGTGCTGGCCGACCTGCCGCAACGCAACGGGGCCGAGGTCCGGCACTGGCGGGACGCCAGACTCGCCTTCCGGATCGCGCCCGACACCCACATCCGCGCCGCCAGCTTCAGTCCGGACGGCCAAAGCATCGTCACCGGCGATGCGCAGGGCCGGGTCCGGCTGTGGGACGCGCGCGACGGCCGAACCCTGCGGGCCCTGCCCGGACGCCTGCCCAAGGGGGTGACGGCGGCAACCTTCTGCCCGCGCGGGACTCGTCTGATCGCCATCGGCGCCGACGGCGACCTGCGCGTCTGGAACGCTGCCAGCGGCCACCAGGAACTGGCCTTTGCCGCCGACGCCCTGGGCATCATCGACCTGCGCTTTTCTGACGACGGTCAGCGAATGCTGGTGATCGGCCGCAATGGCTACAAGGTCTGGGACCTGCAGCGCGGCCTGCAGCACTTCGACCTGCCGGGCGCACTGTTCGGCCTGGCCACGGCCGAGCTCTTCGACGCCGGTCACAGCCTGATCACCGACCAGGGGGACTGGTGGCAGGTCGCCGGCCGCCACCGCCAGACCGTGTTCGAACACAGCAACGCCCGGCTGTCCGGCCTGGCGCGCAGCTCGGACGGCTCGCGTCTGGCCATCGCCGACTGGAGCGGCCGCATCCGCCAATGGAAACTGCCCATCCACCAGCTTGCCGAACACGCCTATGCCGGCCGCATCATCGCCGCCGAGTGGATTGCGCAAAGCCGGCAGGCGGTATATGCCGGTGACGGTGGGAAGCTGCACCTGACCGCGGCGGACGGCGCGCATCCGGTGACGGTCTGGCACAACGGCGAAGCACAGGTCGTTTCACTGGCGGTGGACGGCGACGGCCGGCGCCTGGCCGCTGGTGATCGCGCCGGTCAGTTGCGCATCTGGAACCTGGCGCAGCAGCAGGCGGTGTGCGAGGCCGCCAGCGGCGCCGACAATCTGTTCCGTGTGGCGTTCGTCGATGCCGGGCGGGCGGTGCTGAGCGTGGCCGAACACAGCGCCGATGGCCTCACCGAGACCCGGGTCTGGAATGCTGCGGATTGCAGCCTGCGAACCACCCTGGTTCATGCCTGCCCGGTGTACGAGCTGGTGCTGGCGCCTGATCGCGACTCGTTCATGACCGCCTGTGCCGACGGTCAGACCTGGCTGTGGGACGCGCACAGCCTGCAGCAGCGCCTGCACCATGCGCCGCAGACCGCCGCGCTCGTGCGCCTGGGCTACGCCGGCAACCTGCCGTGGCTGGCAATCGCACGTCAACCCCAGGCCGATGCCGCCTGGGTGGACCTGCGCAGTGGCGAGGTGGTCGACCGCATGCCGGTTCCACCCGGCGATGCGGCCTGGGAGGCGGTGGTTCGCGCCAACGGCACCTGGGCATTGGCCACCGAAGCCGGCAGGTTCTATTTCAAGGACGGGCCCCAGGCCGAGGCGCGTCTGGCCGGCACGCTGGACGATGGCGTGGTCGGCCTTGTGCCGCTGCGCGAGCAGATGCTGATCACTCTTGGATACGACGGGCGGGTGCGCGTCTGGGATCAGGCGCGAAAGCAGCCCATCGCCCTGATCGGCGCGCACGAGAACCTGATCTGGGACTGGGCCCTGGACCCCGCCGGGTCAGCGCTGCTGACCAGCGGTTTCGACGGCGCCCTGCGGCTCTGGAACCTGCCCTACGAGCGGCGCGATGCCGACGCAATCCGTGCGCGTGTGGCGTGCCGGTCCGGCTGGTCGCTGCACGGCGACGCCCTGCAGCGCGCCGCGGCCGATACCGCGCCGGCCTGCGACTGACCGACGCGGTCTGCGGCCTGGTGCTGCCCGAGGCTGACGCTGCCCGGATCTAGCCGCCTGGATCTACTTGCGCCGGAGACGGTCCGAAACCTTCTCGGCCGTTTCGGCAACCTTGCTGCGCACCCGCGTCAGCGGCCCCTTTCCGGGACCACCGCCACCCTTCTTGGGCTTGACGTACTGACCGACGTCATCGGCGATCGAAGCCCCCTTGGCCTTGGCCCGGGTGACCACCTCGCCGATCTTCCCGGCGAGGTCATTCTTGCCAGGCGCAGGGCCAACCCGCCTGGGCTTGACGTACTGCCCGGCCTGCTCGGCCCCGGATCCCGGCGACTGGCCGGCGGCCACGACGGTGTCACCGACCGAGGCCGCGACCCTGCCGGTCTTCCGGCCGACGCTGGAGGCCGGCTTCTTCACCGACCTGCCGGCCTTGACCGCAGTCTTCTTTGCAGGACTTGCCGCAGTCTTCTTCGCCGGACTTGCCGCGGTCTTCTTCGCACTTGCCATGACGTTCCCCCGTGGACGCGACCGGTTGATGGTCGCCATTTGAATCTAAGGCTGCTCGATGCGCTTGCGCAATCGCGGCGCGCACCGTTGATCAGGCGCCGCCGTCGGTGGCCTGCCTGAACAGCGAGCACTGCATCTGCAATGGTCCGGCACCGGGGCGCCGGGGGAGGTCCCTGGCCTAGGATTGCGCCTGTTCGAACAGGGCTTCGATCCCGAACATGGAAGCTCTCGGTGGAGCTGCGAACCACGAGGGGAAGACCTGCATCCTGTTGCAGCCCACATCCCCGAGCGATGTGCCCATGACGACCGGCGACCGGCGACCAGCCTCAGGACGACCCGACGAAAACCCGCCCGCCCTCACCGCCACCGATGGGAATGGCATAGCCCAGGTCCAGCTCGACGTCCACAAACCAGTCCACACGCAGGCGCACGCCCACACCCAGGCTGGTGTAGACGCGATCCAGGCTCAGGTCACGCGGCCGCGCAAAGGCGTTGCCGGCCTCGACGATCACCAGGCCTCGAAGGGGGTTCCAGCCCAGCGGGCGCAGGAATTCGGCGCTGACCCGGTAATAGGCGTCGCCTTCCAGAAAGTCGTCCTCGAAGCCACGCAGGTTGGCGGTGCCCCCGAGTTCGAAGCGGTCGTTGTCGGGCGGCCCGCCGTGACGCAGGCCGGCTTCGGCGCCGAAATTGAGGTTCTGGTGCGACCGCTCGCCGACCGGCATGAAGCGACGGAAATCCAGGCGGTAGGTGAGCTGGTCATAGTCGCTGTTCCAGCCCTGGGTGGCGATCGAGGCACTGGCGCCGAAGCGATGTCCTGACAGGCTGTAGCGGCGAAACGCCAGCTTGCGATGACCGGCACTGAGCAGCACCGAGGTGGCAGTGCCGTAGGCGGGTTCTGCGTCTGCGCCGGCAGTGGATTGTTCCAGCCAGGCCAGCCCGCCGCCGACGCTCCAGCCCTGATTGGCCGAACCTTCGGAGAGGCTGCGCTGGAGTTGAGCGCGGGCGCTGCGAAAGGTTTCGCGGTAGTCACCGACCTGATCGCCGTCACGCTCCACCGGACGCATGCTGTAGGCCGCGCCCAGGCCCAGCGAATAGCGGCTGTCGAAGATCTGTGGCGCGCCGTAGTCGATGGCATAGGCCGTCTCGCCACCGACACCGGGCTCCTTGCGGTCGCGGTATTCCCAGAACGCGCGCAGGTCGTGGTTGCGGCCGTCAAGGTTGGCCCAGCGCATCTGCATGCCGTAGGCGTACTCGCCGGAATCCTTGGCATCCAGGCGCGGAAGCGGCAGCAGGTAGATCTTCTCCTCGACCTCGAAGATCACGATGACGCCGTCGGCGGTGGCCACGGTGCCGGCGTCCACCTCGCGGAACAGGCCCAGGTTCTGGATCGCCTGGCGCGAGGCCTCGATCTGCTCGGGAGCGGCCGCATCGCCCACGGCCAGGGTCAGCTCGCGCTGCAGCACCCCGGCCCGGGTGAGGTGATTGCCGGCAAACTCGATGCCCGCCACGCGCGGCAGAGCGGGAGCTCCTGACGCCGTGCCGGCCACATCCACGGCCCCGACCTGTACCGAAGCGCCGTAGAGGAGCAGGCACAGGAAGGCACGCATCGGGTCAGATCCGGTCGAGTCGGATGAAGTGAAAAGCGTAAGGGTGTCGGGCGTCCGCCGGGTGACAGATGCGCTCCCCGAGCCGGAACCGTGACCGGTCGAAGGCCGGAAAGTGCACATCGCCAAGCCCCGCCGGTTCGATTCGCGCCTGCACCTCGGTCAGATACAGGCGGTGGCAGGCGTCCAGTGTCTGCCGGTACAGCTCGCCGCCGCCGATCACCATCAGCTCGGTGGCCCGCGGCGCCTCCAGCGCCGCCGCCACGCTGCCAAAGCGCCGCGCGCCGGTGGGTGCAAACCCAAGGTCGCGACTGAGTACCCAGTTGTCGCGGCCCGGCAGCGCGCGGCCAAGCGAATCCCAGGTCTTGCGCCCCATCAGCACGGTCTTGCCCAGGGTCATGCGCTTGAAGTGCGCCAGGTCCTCGGGCAGCCGCCAGGGCAGATCGCCGCCGCGGCCGATCAGACCGTTGAGATCCATCGCCGCGATCAGGCTGAGCGGCATTGCCTGCCCGCCGCCGCTCACACCGCGACCGGCGCCTTGATGTGCGGGTGCGGATCGTACTGGCCAAGGACGAAATCCTGCGGACGGAACCCGAACAGGTCCCGGACCTCCGGATTGAGCGTCATGCACGGCAGCGCGCGCGGCTGGCGGCCGAGCTGCTCTCGGGCCTGGTCCAGATGATTGGTGTAGAGATGGCAGTCGCCGCCGGTCCACACGAAATCACCCGGCGCCAGGTCGCAGACCTGGGCAAGCATCAGCGTCAGCAGCGCATAGCTGGCGATGTTGAACGGCACACCGAGGAAGACGTCGGCACTGCGCTGGTAGAGCTGGCAGGACAGCCGGCCTTCGGCGACGTAGAACTGGAACAGCGCGTGGCAGGGCGCCAGCGCCATCTTGTCCAGCTCGCCGACATTCCACGCCGACACCAGCAGCCGCCGTGAATCCGGGTTGCCGCGGATCTGGTCGACCAGCAGGCGCAGCTGGTCGATCTCGCGCCCGCCGCTGGCCGGCCAGGCGCGCCACTGGCGGCCGTAGACCGGACCGAGCTCGCCGGAGGCATCGGCCCATTCGTCCCAGATCGACACGCCGTGCTCCTTGAGCCAGGCAATGTTGGTATCGCCGCGCAGGAACCAGAGCAGCTCGACGACGATGGACCTGAGGTGCAGCTTCTTGGTGGTGACCAGCGGGAACCCGGCCCCCAGATCGAAGCGCATCTGGTGCCCGAACACCGAGCGCGTGCCGGTGCCGGTACGGTCGGACTTGCAGGTGCCGTGATCGAGCACGTGCCGCATGAGATCAAGGTATTGACGCATGCCCGCAATTGTCCGGCCTGCCGGGGCAAGAAACCAGACTGCGCGCCGGCCGGGGCGGCGTCAGACCGCGAAGCTCTCGCCGCAGCCGCACTGCGCCTTGACGTTGGGATTGACGAACTTGAAGGATTCGTTGAGGCCCTGTTTCTGCCAGTCCAGCGTCAATCCGTCGAGTAGCGGCAGGTGCTCGGCCCTGACCACAAGGCGGGCGCCGTGGGCGTCGTAGACCTGATCGCCGTCCTCGATGGCATCGGCGTAATCCATCGTGTAGGCCCAGCCCGAGCAGCCGGACTTCTTGACGCCGACCCTCAGGCCCAGACCCTTGCCACGCTTGGCGATCTGGGTCTGGATGCGGGCGGCGGCGGCGGGAGACAGTTGCAGGCTCATGGAGAAACATCCGGTTTCAGCGCGCGCAGAACATCCTGCGCCATGAGCCAACAGTGGGCGCGATCCTCCGGGATTTCAAGCGCGGCGCGCAAAGTGGCGACCACTTCGTCGCTCAGGTCGGCCGGCCGGCGACCGATCAGCCACTGCGCCAGCCAGGCCCCGGTGGCAATGACGTATGGGCAGCCCAGCGCCTGGAAGCACGCATCCCGCATGACTCCATCCCGGTCGCGCCGCACCTGCAGTTGCAACCGCGCGCCCTGCGCGGCACTGCACGCCACCGCCGTCTGCACGTCCGCGGCGGCGTCCAGGCGGCCCGCGCGCGGCAGCTGGCGGAACAGCGTCCACACCGGGTCCGGATATCCCAGGGCATTGTTCATGGCAGAAAGCCGGCTCTCCGCGCCTGCCGCGCGATCGAGCCCGCGCCGCAGTCGAGAATCGAACGGTGGACCTGGATTCCGGGTTCGCCTGCGGCGTTCCGGAATGACGGGTCCTGGTACGGGTCCGCGTCGGCGTCGCATCCTCTGCCATCCTCATTCCGGGGGCGTGCAGCGGCACCCGAAATACAGCAGATGAGTCCCCGGCTGCGGGCCTGGATTCCGGGTTCGCCTGCGGCGCCCCGGAATGACGGGTCTGCCACAGCGCGCATCAGGCCAGCCGGTTGAGTCCGTTGTGAGCAGCGACCCGGTACGCTTCGGCCCGCGTCCGGGCTCGCCCGGGCGCCAGAACAGCGCGTCGGTGCCGTTCCGACGATGGCCATACCCACAGCGCGCATCAGGCAAGCCGGTTGAGTCCGTTGTGAGCAGCGACCCGGTACGCTTCGGCCATCGTCGGATAATTGAACGTCGTGTTGATGAAATAGCGCAGATTGTTGAGCTCTGCGCAGGCCATCACGGTCTGGCCGATGTGGACGATCTCAGAGGCCCGGTCGCCGAAACAGTGCACTCCCAGGACCTCCAGGGTCTCGGCGTGAAACAGCAGCTTGAGCATGCCCACCGTTTCGCCGGTCATCTGTGCGCGGGCCAGCGACTTGAAGGCCGAGTGCCCGACCTCGAACGGTACCCCGGCCTCGCGCAGTTCGCGTTCGGTGCGCCCGACCGAGGAGATTTCCGGAATCGTGTAGATGCCGCTGGGGATCATCTCCAGGCGGGTGCCACTGGCTTCGGGCTGCAGCAGGTGCTGCGCGGCAAAGCGCCCCTGGACGTAGGCCGCGCTGGCCAGCGCGGGCGGGCCGATGACATCGCCGACGGCGTAGATATGGGGCTGCGCAGTGCGGTAGCAGGCGTCCACCGGAATCTGCCCGCGGTTGTTGCGTTCGATGCCCAGGGCCTCCAGGCCCATGCCGTCGGCGTTGCCGGTGCGGCCGTTGGCCCACAGCAGCACGTCCGACTTGATCTTGCGACCGGACTTCAGGTGCAGGACCACGTCGCGCTGGCGCGGTTCGACTGAATCGTGGGCCTCTTCGTGGCGGATGATGCAGCCCTGCTCGCGCAGGTGGTAGGACAGCGCCTCGGCAATCTCCTCGTCCAGAAACGACAGCAGGCGCTCCTGCATGTTGACCAGGGTGACCTTGGCGCCGAGGTTGAGAAAGATCGAGGCGTACTCGCAGCCGATGACCCCCGCGCCATAGATCGTGACCGAGAACGGATGCTGGTCGTAGCGCAGGATGGAGTCGCTGTCGCGCACCCGCGGGTGCGAGAAGTCCAGCTCCGGCGGGTGGTAGGGCCGAGAACCGGTGGCGATGACGAAGTGCTGCGCGCGCAGGCGCAACGGCCCCTGGCCGCCGCGCTGGATCTCCACCACCTGCGGATCGATGAAACGCGCCGCGCCCTCGAACACCGGCACGCGGTTGCGCTCGTAGAAGCGCCGCCGGCTGGCCACCTGCGCGCTGACCACCTTGTCGGCGGAGGCCAGGATCTGAGGAAACTGCGGCGGGTGGGTGGCTCTAAAGTCGCGCAACAGCGGATTGAGGCGCAGCTCATTGAGCGTCTTGACCGCGTGACGCAGTGCCTTGCTGGGAATGGTTCCCCAGTGCGTGCAGCCGCCGCCG
>JAJFJX010000315.1 GCA_021773655.1 Panacagrimonas sp. | reverse complement strand
GCTGATCGGCCAAACGGTCACTGACCAGAAACAGATTGACCAGATGATGATCGATGCCGATGGAACAGAGACTAAGTCCAAACTCGGAGCCAACGCCATGCTAGGTGTTTCGATGGCCGCTGCACGTGCCGCTGCCGCTTCCGTCGGTCTCCCTCTCTATCGTTACATCGGCGGAACCGACGCCTCTCTCCTCCCCTGTCCAATGATGAACGTCATTAACGGAGGCGCTCACGCCAACAATTCGATCGAGTTTCAAGAGTTTCTCATTCGACCGGTAGGTGCACCCACCATCACTGAGGCGGTCCGCTGGGGAGCCGAGGTATTCCACGCCCTCAAAGAGGTGCTTCAAGAGGGGGGACACGCCACCTCCGTTGGCGATGAAGGGGGATTTGCCCCTAACCTCAGCTCCAATGAAGAGGCACTTGACACCATCCTCAAGGCGATCGAAAGAGCCGGCTACAAACCGGGCGAAGAGATCACCCTCGCTATCGATTGCGCCGCTTCTGAGTTCTATGACAAGTCTACCGGTCACTACATTGAAAAGAAGAAATCCTCTGGCGACAAGCTTACTGCCGAGGAGCAGGTGAATCTACTTGTAAAGCTGTGCGAGAAATACCCCATCGACTCGGTCGAAGATGGCCTTGATGAGAACGATTGGGAAGGGTGGAAGATCCTCACCGACAAGCTTGGAAAACGGGTGCAGATCATTGGCGATGACATTTTCGTCACCAACCCCAAGTTCCTCCGTCGCGGTTTTCGGGAGGGGATTGCCAACTCGATCCTCATCAAACTCAACCAGATAGGAACACTCACAGAGACCGTCCAGACAATCAATCTTGCCACTGCCCATGGCTACACCTCCGTCATCTCTCACCGCTCTGGCGAAACCTCCGACTCGTTCATTGCCGACCTCGCCGTCGCAAAGGGGACCGGCCAGATCAAAACCGGCTCACTCTCCCGCACCGACCGCCTCTCCAAGTACAACAGACTCACGGCTATAGAGTCCCAGCTAGGCCCCTCCGCCCGCTATCGCGACAGCAACCACTGCCGTCGCCACTACACCTAATTGCCTTCTTAAGGTAAGTAGAGGGAAAGGGGATTGGGATGCGACAGGCGGTGGCGCTCTTTGGCGAAGCCGAGAAGGGCGATTTTCGTACAGCTCACTATTGTAGAGACTTAAGCGAGCTCGAGCGGCTGCTAGGTCACCCGCCGCCAGAGTCGTATGGTCTCCATTTTGCCATACAAGCACTCCTATTCGACCGCGTTCTGATCTACTTCCGGGTCCCAGAAGAAGGATTCTGCCCTGACGAATACCGCCTTGGCCTGAAAATGCTACGAGATCATGAGGTAGACGCCCGCCTGGCCGCCATCGGTCTACCTGGCGTCGGTGATTCTGAGATCATCGCTGCTAGCCGCCCCCTCTGCGAGCGGCACCACAGCCTCCTCCTCTTCACCGAGTCAGATCTCTATGACTTTCTTACGACTTGAAATAGCTGTGTAGCCCTTCTTGGGTGGGCTGCATGCCGCGCGACCCCTCTTTCCAGTCTGCAGGGCAAACCTCGCCGTTCTTTTCGAAGAACAGCAATGCATCGAGAACGCGGAGCGCCTCTTCTACAGAACGACCCAAGGGAAGGTCGTTAACCACCTGATGTCTCACGACTCCGTCTCGATCAATCAGGAAGAGACCTCGATAGGCAATTCCTGCGTCCGACTTAAGCACGTCATAGTCGCGAGCGATCGTCTTATTAATGTCAGAGATGATTGGGTAGGTGATTCCCTCTACTCCCCCTCTATCTTTAGGAGTCCGAAGCCAGGCGTGATGAGAGAAATGGCTGTCGACCGAGCAGCCCACTACCGTGCAGTTCCGCTTCTCAAACTCTTTTAGACGCCCTTGAAAAGCGTGCAGCTCTGTGGGGCAGACGAATGTGAAGTCGAGTGGATAGAAGAAGAGGACGACGTATTTTCCCCGAAATTGCTCGAGCGTGAATCCCTCAAGCACCTGATTTCCCTGTGCGGCCATGGCTGTAAAGCCAGGCGCTTGCTTACCAACTAAAACACCCACTACTCACCTCCAAATATTTCTTTAGCACGGGGGAGCCAAGTTTCCTCCCCGATGGTTGTCATCTCTCCATGTCCGGGATAGACTACCGTATCTGGCGGCAGTTTTGCCAACAGCTCGAGCGATCCCCACATCCGATCGGGCTCCCCCGTCGGCAAGGCAAGATTCCCGATCGATCCTCTAAACAGTTGATCACCACTCACGAGGAACTTATCCCCCTCACAGTAGAGGCAGCAGTGTCCCGGGGCGTGTCCCGGCGTGTGCATCACCACTAGAGTCAACCCACCCACCTTAATCTCTTGCCCATCCTCCAAAAACTCATCTGGCTTTACACCTCGAATCGGAGCCAGCATCGGCACTCCATCACTGCCCGGTTCGGCCAGATTTCCCGCATCTTCCGGGTGCACATAGACTGGGACCTTGAATTTTTCTTTGAGCGCAGCACAGTCAGCGATGTGATCCCAGTGGGTGTGAGTCAAGATAATACTCCGCACATTGAGATCTTTCACGTGTTCAATAATCCGCTCCGTAGATCCGGGAGCAGGGTCAATAATCACCGCCTCCCCATTGGAGCTGATGACAATCGCATTTGTGGAGATGGGGCCTGAGGCAAAAGAAGTAACGGTCACGTGAGACTACCTCGTTTGCACCGGAGAGGATTCGAACCTCTAACCGCCCGGTTCGTAGCCGGGTACTCTATCC
>JAJFJX010000314.1 GCA_021773655.1 Panacagrimonas sp. | reverse complement strand
CCATGGGATCGATGGCCAATCCGTTCTATCTGGCTCTGGGATACTCGCTCAAGCAGGTTGCGGCCATCGCCAAGTTCTACGGCGTGATCCTGTCCATCGCCGGGGCGTTCCTGGGCGGCATCGCGGTGATGCGCTGGGGCTCGACGCGCGCGCTGGTGGTGGGCGGCGTTCTGGTGATCCTGTCCAATCTGGGCTTCGCCGCGCTGGCGGTGTTCAACCAGCCGGACATCACCGGGCTGGCGCTGGTGATCAGCGGTGACAACCTGGCCTCGGGCTTCGCCGGCTCGGCGTTCATCGCCTACCTGTCGGGCCTGACCAACACCGCTTACACGGCTACCCAGTACGCGCTGTTCTCGTCGCTGTTCACGCTGCCCGGCAAGCTGCTGGGGGGCGCCTCCGGCTACGTGTCCGAAGCGCTGGGCTGGCCCGGCTTTTTCTTCTACACCTCGGCTCTGGGCCTGCCGGCGCTGCTGCTGCTGATCTGGCTGACACGGCGCCTGCCGCCGGTCCCTGCGGGGCTCAGTAGTCGTCCAGACGCACGTTGAAGTCTTCGAGCGGGTTGCTGCCCCAGTGGCTGTGGGGGCTGTCGTCGAATTCCTCGCGATCCAGGTCCAGCGCGCCGGAGACGTCCTCGGGCGGTGCGCAGGGACGGACGTTGAGGTCCACCCAGATGTCGAAATCGAACTCGTCGAGCGACCCGTCGAAATGCTGTACCAGCACGACGCCAGCCTTGGCGTCGACGCCGACGATCTCGAACGCATCGCCGTCGTGCTCGAACCATTCTCCTACCGAGACGTCCCGCAGCCATTCGGCCATTTCGATCCTCCCTCCGCAGCGCAGTGCGGATAAAGCTGGATACCGGTGCGTATGTTCTCTTCTACGCCGCCGTGCCCGGGGGTTCAAGACCGCCCATCGGGCCGCGGTTGCGGTGGCGGCGAGCGGCCCCGGGCCCGGCTGCGGGCGCTGCGGACGCCGTGCTAGCGTCGCGGGATGAATGATTCCAAGGCTGATCCGCCATCGGCGATGCTGGCCCGCGCGCGGCTGATCTTTCGCGCCGATCACCCGGCGCTGGAGACGCTGCGGCGCTGTGCCCATCGCGCCGGAACCGCGCTCGACGAAGTGGAGGTGACGGCGTTCCTGGAGACCCCGGTCGAAGTCCGGGCCGTTGGCGGGGCTGAGGACGGTGGTGCACCACCGCCGCACTGGATTCTGGCGGTGGATGACGAACAGGTGCCGCCGATCATGGACCGGGCCGCGCGCGCCGGTTCGGTATTGGGCTTCGTCACCGCGCCAGGCTCGGTGCTGTTGCGCCTGTTCGAGTTGCCGAAGAAGGTCGAGCAGCAGGCGCGGATCGCGCTGTGTGAAAAGACCATCAAGGTCGATCTGACACGCTGCAACGACGAGGTGGTGCTGGCCATCGCCGCCATCGGCGACGTGCCGTTCCTGGATCATCGCGGACGGCCGTTCCTGCGCATGCAGACCTCCCGCTGGCGGCGCTGGATGCTGACCGTCGGTGTCTACTGGAACACCGTGCGTCACCTGTTCGACATCCGTCCAACCGCCGTGCGCCTGCATATCGGCGAAGAAGAAAAGCCGCGCCGCACCGCGGTCACCGGCATCGTGGTGCTGGAGAACGATGCCGACCAGCTCAGCAACTCGCTGCTGGGCGAGCGGCTGTCGGCGCGCGACGGTCGCCTGTCGGCGATGCTGGTGGCACCGGCCTCGGTGACCGCCTACCTGGCGGCGCTGGGGCGGGCTGCGTTCGGTGGCTCGAAGCTTCCGCGCGCGCTGTCGTTCGTCAAGACCCGGCGCCTGCGCGTGGAATCCGACCGCCCGCTGGTCTACCGGCTCGATGGCCGTCGCCGCAGCGCCGAGTCGATCGAGTTCCGCGTCGAGCCCGGCGCGCTGCGGATCAAGCCCGGCCCGGCCTTTGCCGAGGATCACCCCCAGGGGAACGACGCCAAGGACACGCTCAAGCTGCGCACACTGCCGGAGAACGAGGCGCGGCTGGCCTCGTTCCGCCAGGGTCTGCCGCTGTTCACGCACGCGCTGGAGGAGGACTTCAAGGATCTGTTTCTGCTGCTTCGCGACAACGCCCGGGTGACGCCGGACTACGTGATCCTGATGATCCTGTCGACCCTGATTGCCGGACTCGGGCTGGTGCTGGGCAGCGCTGCCGTGATCATCGGCGCGATGGTGCTGGCGCCGCTGATGGCGCCGATCGTGTCGCTGGCGATGGGCGTGCTGCGTCGCGATTCGGGCCTGATGCAGGATTCCATGCGCGCGATCGGCGTCGGCGTCGGTCTGGCTCTGGCCGCGGCCGCGGTGCTCGCCTTCGTGCTGCCGTTGCGACCGCTGACCGCGGAGATCGAAAGCCGCTTGCACCCTTCGCTGCTGGACCTTGGAGTGGCCGTGTTCTCCGGCGTGGCAGCGGCCTACGCGCACTCGCGCGAGAGCATCATGAAGTCACTGCCGGGCGTGGCCATCGCGGTGGCGCTGGTGCCGCCTCTGGCGGTGTCGGGCATCGGCATCGGCTGGGGCGATACACGGGTGTTTGGTGGCGCGATGCTGTTGTTCCTGACCAACCTGGTCGGCATCTCAGCCGCCGCGGCGCTGACCTTTCTGGTGCTGGGCTACGCGCCGATCAGCCGTGCCGCCAAGGGCCTGCGCCTGATGGCGATCGCCACCGCGGCGCTGGCGCTGCCGCTGTACTGGTCATTGAGCGGCATCGTCGAGGTGTGGAACATCGAGACCCAGCTGCGCAGCCTGGCCCTGCAGGCCGGAGAACACGCGATCCGGCTCACCGACCCGCGGGTGCAGCTGCAGGGCGACCTGGTGGTGGTGCGCGCGGTGGCCGGGGCGCCGGACTGGCTGGACGCCGGTCAGGCCGACGTCATCAAGCAGCAGCTCGAAACCGCGTTGGATCGCCCGGTGCGCCTGGAACTGGAGTTCCGCCTGGTGCGCTGAGCGTAGGCCGGCCAGCCGGGATCAGGGACAGGGAATCGGGTAGCGCTTGTGGATCTGCTCGATGCCGTCGAGCACGTGTTTGCCCAGCTTCAACGAGGCCGAGGCGATGTCGGTCCTGAGCTGCTCCAGGGTCGTGGCGCCGATGATGCTGGCATGCACGAAGGGCCGCGAGTTGACGAACGCCAGCGCCATCTGCGCAGGGTCCAGCCCGTGCTCGCGTGCCAGGGCGACATACGCGGCGGTGGCCGATTCTGCCTCGGTGTTGGTATAGCGCGAAAAGCGCTCGAACAGGGTCACGCGCCCGCCTGCCGGACGCTGCCCGTCCAGATACTTGCCGCTGAGCACGCCGAAAGCCAGTGGCGAATAGGCCAGCAGGCCGACGTTTTCGCGGTGCGAAAATTCCGACAGGCCGATCTCGAAGCTCCGGTTGAGCAGACTGTAGGGATTCTGGATGGTGGCGATGCGGGGCAGGTTCTGTTCGCGCGACAGGCGCAGGTACTCGTGAACACCCCAGGGCGTTTCATTGGAAACGCCGACGTGGCGCACCTTGCCCTGGCGGACCAGTTCGGCCAGCGCGTCCAGCGTCTCCGCGATCGGGGTGCCGCTGCTGTCGCTGTAGGGATAGCCGAGCTTGCCGAAGTAGTTGGTGGCGCGTTCGGGCCAGTGGATCTGGTAGAGGTCGATGTAGTCGGTCTGCAGGCGGCGCAGGTTGTCCTCGCAGGCCGACAGCACCGAAGCCCGGTCCAGCCGCGAACCGCCTCGCAGGTAGCCGAAGCCGGGCCCGGTGACCTTGGTGGCCAGCACGATGTCCCTGCGCTTGCCGGTTTTCCTGAACCAGGTGCCGATGTACTGCTCGGTGCGGCCCTGGGTCTGCGCCAGCGGTGGCACCGGGTACATCTCCGCGGTATCGAAGAAATTGACGCCCTGCGACACCGCGTAGTCCATCTGCGCATGGGCCTGGGCCTCGGAGTTCTGCTGGCCCCAGGTCATGGTGCCCAGGCAGATGAGGCTGACGTCGATTCCGGTGCCGCCGAGTTTTCGGGTTTGCATGGCTGAACCAGGGTGAGGGTCAGCCGCCCTGCATCAGGCGGCGACGGTGCTGGGTGAGGGATTCGATGGCCGGCGCAAGGATCAGCTCCATGGCCCGCTCCATGTGCGGGCCGGGCACCACCAGGCTGTGCGGGTTGGACTTGTAGGCGGCCTTGATGACGCGCGCCAGCTCGTCGAGATTGCCACCCAGGCGGCTGTTCTCGTTGAAATGGATCACCACCAGGGATTCTTCGGCAGTGGGGATTTCGCGCACGGTGAACGGATTGGAGGTGTCCACCAGCGGCACGCGCTGGAAATTGACGTCGGTGCGCGAGAACTGCGGCGTGATGTAGGTGACGTAGTCGGGAATGCGCCGAAGGATGGTCTGCATCACGTCCTCGGGGCGGTGTCCGCGCTCCTCGGTGTCGCGGCGGACCTTCTGGATCCATTCCAGGTTGATCACCGGCGCCACGCCGATCAACAGGTCCATGTGGCAGGCAATGTTGGCATCCTCGCCGACATAACCGCCATGCAGCCCCTCGTAGACCAGCGCGTCGGTGCCGGACGGCAGCGGCGCCCAGGGCGTGAACGTGCCGGCGGCCTGACCGGCATCGAGGGCTTCGGCCTCGGTGTGCAGGTAGTGGCGCACGGTGCCGGTGCCGTTGTCGCCGTACTGTTGCAGCAGGGTTTCGAGCCGGTCCAGGTGGTTTCCGGCCGGCCCGAACAGGGAAAAATTCTCGCCACGGATGCGCGAGCGCTCGATGGCGTTCTTGTTGCCCTGCCGGTCGTAGGCGTGGAAGGCGTCGCCTTCGACCATCGCCGGCCTCAGGCCCAGGGCGCCGAACAGGCGCTGCAGCACGACCTTGGCCGTGCTGGTGCCGGCGCCGGAGGATCCGGTGACGCCGATGATGGGATGGGCTGTGGACATCGGGTGCCTGTGGCGACGGCGCCGGATGAAAGGATCAGCCGTGTATCACGCCCGGACCCGCGGCGTCGACCACCGGGGCCGCCGGCCGCTCGAATGCCAGGTCGTATACCGCGTGACCCAGGCGCGTTCCGCGCGCCTCGAAACGGGTCACCGGGCGCGATGCCGGGCGTGGCACGAAGCCGCCGGCGGCGTCGAGATTGCGCAGGCCTTCGTGGGCGTTGCATACCGCCAGCATCTGCTCGGCGTAGTGGGTCCAGTCGGTGGCCAGCCGCAGCCGCCCGCCCGCGGCCAGCCGCGCCCACACCAGGTCCACGAACGCCGGCTGGATCAGGCGCCGTTTGTGGTGGCGCGCCTTGTGCCAGGGGTCGGGAAATTCGATGACGATCTCGTCCAGGCTCTCCGGTGCAATCTGGTGGCGCAGGGTCTCGACCGCGTCGAGACTGATCACGCGCACGTTGTCCAGGCCCAGGCGCTCGATCTCCAACAGCACGTGCCCGACGCCGGGCCGGTGCACTTCGGCGCCGAGGTGGTTGCGCTGCGGTTGTGCCTGCGCCCGCGCCAGCAGCGCGGTCCCGCTGCCGAATCCGATCTCGAAGCACACCGGCGCGCGGCGGCCGAAGGCCCGATCGAAGTCGATCGGACCCTCGGTGTCCAGCGCGTAGCGTGGCGCCAGCCGTTGCAGAGCGTCGCGCTGGGCGTCGGTCAGGCGGCCCTCGCGCCGCACGAAACTGCGGATGTGACGGTGCGGCGGCTGCGCCGCGCCCTCAGCCGACAAGTCCATCCTCCGGCGACGAGGCCGACGCATGGCGACGGCGCGGCATGCGCCCGGCACGGAAGGCCAGGCGTCCGGCAACGATGGCGTGACGCATGGCGCCGGCCATCAGCACCGGGTCCCCGGCTTCGGCGATGGCGGTGTTCATCAGCACGCCGTCGCAGCCCAGTTCCATGGCGATGGCGGCGTCGCTGGCGGTGCCGACGCCGGCATCGACGATGATCGGCACCCGGGCGTTCTCGACGATGCTCAGGATGTTGTAGCGGTTCTGGACGCCCAGGCCCGAACCGATCGGTGCCGCCAGCGGCATCACTGCCACGCAGCCCATGTCCTCCAGCCGCTTGCAGATGATCGGGTCGTCGGTGCAGTAGACCATCACTTCAAAACCCTCCGCGATCAGCGTGCGCGCGGCATCCAGGGTGGCGGTGATGTCGGGGTAGAGCGTCTTCGGGTCGCCCAGCACCTCCAGCTTGACCAGTCGGTGACCGTCGAGCAGCTCGCGAGCCAGGCGGCAGGTCCGCACCGCGTCGTCGGCGGTGTAGCAGCCGGCGGTGTTGGGCAACAGGGTGTAGCGATCGGCAGGCAGGACATCCAGCAGGTTGGGTTCGCCGGGGTTCTGGCCGATGTTGGTGCGCCGGATCGCCAGGGTCACGATCTGGGCTCCACTGGCCTGTATGGCGCTGGCGGTCAGTGCCATGGACGCGTATTTGCCGGTGCCGACCAGCAGCCGCGAGGTGTAGGTCTGGCCGGCAATGTTCAGGACATCGGTTTCGGGCACGGAAGTTCTCGGATGGAAGGCCGGGGAGGTGGATCAGCCGCCGCCAATGGCCTGCACGATCTCGACCCGGTCGTGTTCGTTCAGGACGGTGTCGGCGTGAAGGGAACGCGGCACGATCGCACCGTTGAGCTCGACCGCAACCCGGCGGGCTTCCGGATTGAAGCGCGCAAGCAGTTCGGGCAGGCGCGAGCCCGGTGGCATTTCGATTGGCGAGCCGTTGACGATCAGGTGCATGGTTTGATGGCAGGCGCCCGGAGGACAGGACCGGTCCGGGCGAACTCGCGTGGCAGGCACGGGACCCGGGCGGGAGGCGTGCCGGCGGGTGCGCGGCTGGATTAGACTACGGCGCGACCGGCGTCAGGATTTTCCGCGACCGGATCAATAGAGCGCCAGGCGGGTGTAGCTTAATGGTAAAGCGGTGGCTTCCCAAGCCACTGACGTGGGTTCGATTCCCATCACCCGCTCCACTGCATCAATCTGCGGACTTCCGCAGATGTCCAAGAGAGTCTGCAAGTCGTTGCCACACAAAGACTTTTCCTCTCTTTGACGTTCTGCCGTGGTCCACTGCGATCCGCCTACAGCCGGGACTTTTGAGTCCATAAACAAGTCCATTTTTGAGGGCGCGGCTGATTCCGGATTGTTGATGGAGGGGCGAGGTCGACGTGACCAGTATCTGGTTCCTGACTCATGTTCAGGAGCAAGAGCATGGCACTCTCAGACCTGGCCGTTCGACAGGCCAAGGCAACAGGCAAGGCATACACCCTCCCTGACTTGGATGGCCTCTCCCTGGCCGTCACCGCTGCAGGGGGCAGGACTTGGCACTTCCGCTACTACTGGGCGGGCAAGCAGAAGCGGATGTCGCTCGGCACCTACCCGGAGGTGACGCTTCGCGAGGCCCGCAGCCTGCGCGACGAAGCGCGCGCCCTGCTGGCCAAAGGCACCAATCCTCGCGTTCACCGCAAGCACAAGCGCGCCGCTGTCCAGCTCGCCGACGAGAACACCTTCGATGCGGTGTATCGCAGGTGGCTCAAGCATCGCGGGCTCAGCCTCAAGGAAGGCCGGCAGACGACCCTCTCGATACTTCCGCGCATCTTCGACAAGGATGTGTTGCCGACCTTGGGCAAGCGGTCGATCTATGAGATCAAGCGTCCCGACCTCTTGGAGGTGATCGCCAGAATCGAGAAACGCAGGGCGCTCTCCGTCGCCGAGAAAGTCAGGGCGTGGTTCAACCAACTGTTCCGCTACGCACTGGTGATCGTGCCGGGCCTGGAGCAGAACCCTGCCTCCGATCTCGACGTGGTGGCGCTGCCACTGCCGCCCGTCAACCACAACCCGTTCCTGCGCATGGCCGAGTTGCCAAAGCTGCTGCAGAGGCTGCGCAGCTATCGCGGCAGGCGGCAGACCCAGCTCGGGCTGCGGCTATTGCTGCTGACCGGCGTGCGAACCGGAGAGCTGCGACAGGCGACGCCGGATCAATTCGATCTGGACCGTGGGTTGTGGATCATCCCGCCCGACGTCGTGAAGCAACTCCAGTTGGATATGC
>JAJFJX010000313.1 GCA_021773655.1 Panacagrimonas sp. | reverse complement strand
GGACTATTTCACCATCCACGCCGGCGTGCTGCTGCGCTATATCCCGCTCACCGCAAACCGTCTGACCGGCATTGTCTCCCGCGGCGGCAGCATCATGGCCAAGTGGTGTCTGGCGCATCACCGGGAGTCGTTCCTGTACGAACACTTCGAAGACATCTGCCAGATCATGAAGGCCTACGACGTGAGCTTCTCGCTCGGCGACGGCCTGCGTCCCGGCTGCATCGCCGACGCCAACGACCAGGCCCAGTTCGCCGAACTGCACACGCTGGGCGAGCTCACGCAGATCGCCTGGAAACATGACGTGCAGGTGATGATCGAGGGCCCCGGCCACGTGCCGATGCAACTCATCAAGCAGAACATGGACGAACAGCTCAAGCACTGCTTCGAGGCGCCGTTCTACACGCTCGGGCCGCTGACCACCGACATCGCGCCGGGCTACGACCACATCACCTCCGGCATCGGCGCGGCGAACATCGGCTGGTACGGCTGCGCCATGCTGTGCTACGTCACGCCCAAGGAGCACCTGGGCCTGCCGGACAAGGACGATGTGCGCGAGGGCATCATCACCTACCGCATCGCCGCCCATGCCGCCGACCTCGCCAAGGGCCATCCTGGCGCGCAGGTTCGCGACAACGCCCTGTCCAAGGCGCGCTTCGAGTTCCGCTGGGAGGACCAGTTCAATCTCGGCCTGGACCCGGAAAAGGCCCGCGAATTCCACGACGAAACCCTGCCGCAGGAAGGCGCCAAGCAGGCCCAATTCTGATCCATGTGAGGGCCCCAGGTCTGCAGCATGAAGATCTCCCCGGACGTGCGCGACTACGCCGCGAAGATCGGCGCCGACGAGCAGGCGGCACTGGCGCGCGGCATGGCCGAGAAATCGGCCGAGTTCCGCGAGGCGGGCGCCGAGGTTTACCGCCAAGGCTGACCGCCAGCATGGGTCTTGATTCGGATCGGCTCGAAACCCGCCATGGACATCAGTGCCGGCCCGGCCAGAGCCCTCCTGCCCGAATTGCTGGCGCCGGTGGCGCGCGGTGAGCGCATGACCATCAGCCGGCCCGACGACCGGATCTGTAGCAGCTGCGCAAGGCCGGGAAGGCTCCGAAGGCGCGGCGCGCAGATCCCGAGCCGCATCACGCAAGGGATCACGCGAGGGATCGCTCAAGGTCACCGCCGATGCTCCTGATCGTCATGCATTGCCGCAGGTTCATCGCCGGCACTCGGCCCGATCAAGCACCGCCGGACGGCAATCCGGAGCCGGCGGCGCGCAAGGCGGGCGCGGCGCCGGCATGATCACGGCCAGCAACGGCGACCTGTTCCGCCACATCACCTCCGAGAAGGCAGGCATGTATCGGGCCGTGCTGGACTGCTTTGCTGCCGCCAAGCGCGCCTTTGGTCTGCACCTGCGCCCGGACGATCTGCTGCGCGAGGTGCAGTGGCCCGGCGCACCGCCGTCGTCCGAAGAACTGGCGCAGACCCTGGACCAGCTGGTGGCCTGGGGCAACCTGCGCGCGCAGGCCGACACCGCGCGCGTCTCGACGCTGGAAGACTTCTACCGCCGGCGCCTGCTGTACCGGCTCACGGTCGGCGGCGAAGCGGTCGAAACCGGCCTGGTCGCTTTTGCCGCCGCGCTGGCGCGCAAGGGCGAACTGCAGACCGTGGCGCTGGACGACATCCTGGCGCGGCTGAGCACATTGCGACTGCTGGCTGCCGACGCCGAGCTCGACGCCGCCAGGGTGCACGAGGCCTTGCGCGATCTGGTGCACGTGTTCGAGGGCCTGGCCCGGCACGCGGAGACGTTCATGGCCGATCTGGCGCGCACCCTGGAGTTGCAGCGCGCCGAGCTGGAAACGGTGATGGGCTTCAAGACCCGGCTGATCGACTACCTGGAGCGCTTCATTCGCGAACTGGTCGAGCGCTCCGGTCGCATCGCCGCAGCGCTCGAAGCGCTGCAGCCCTCGGTCGAGCGCCTGCTGCAGACAGTGGCAGAGCGCGAAGCCGGCGACGCCGCGCCCGACGATGACGACGGCCGGCAACTCGCATTCGCGCAGAAGCAAGCAGCCTGGGCCGAGCGCTGGAGCGGCTTCCGGCTATGGTTTCTGTCCGACGGACGTTCGCCCGCGCAGGCCGAGCTGCTGCGTGCCGCCGCACGTTCGGCAATCCCGCGATTGCTGTCGGCGGTGTCCGCGCTCAACGAGCGTCGTGCCGGCCGCAGTGATCGCAGCGCCGATTTCCGAAGGCTGGCGGTGTGGTTTGCGCAGACACCGGATGCCGACCAGGCGCATCGCCTGTGGCGCGCCGCATTCGGCCTGTCGCCGGCACGTCATCTGGCGCTGGCGGCTCCCGCCGAGGTCGCGGCGAGCACGCCCTGGGGCGCATCACCGCTGTTGCCCATCCACCCACGCCTGCGCGAGCAGGGACGCCTGCCGACACAGGGTGGGCCGCCGCGAATCCGTGATCGCAGCCAGGCACGTGCCTTGCTAGCGGCGCAGATGGCCGAGCAGGCGGCGCAACTGACGCAAGCGCGCGAACGGCTCATCTCGGCGGGAATCACGCACCTGTCCGGGCTGGGCGATCTCGACGCTGCAGCCTTCCGCCTGTTTCTGAACCTGCTCGGCGAAGCGCTTTCGGCGCAGACCCGGCCGGATCAAGCAGTCGAGCGCAGCAGTGCAGACGGCCTGCTGCACATCCGCCTGAAGCCGCTGGACAACGGCCGCGAAGCGGTGATCGAAACCGAGCTGGGGCGTTTCGCCGGGCGCGACCACCTGATCGAAATCACCGCGGCATAGTTGCCAGCCCATGCCCACCGAAGACCGCAACGCACTCGACGACGTCCTTGCCCGCCAGCAGGCCGCAGAGTTTGAGCAGGCCCTGCGCGCCTTGCTGATGCAGCCGCTGCTGCCGGCGAACCACGCCGCGTACGCGCTGGTGCGCCGGCACCTGTCGGCGCTGCGCGAGTGGCTGAACCGCGAAACCGGCTGGACCCTGCTGCTGGAACGCGAGTGCGCACGCCTGTACAAGCGCCCGGGCACGCTGGACGACGCCACGCGCGGCGCCGCCGGTTTCGACGGCGCGCTGGCGCGCGAACGCTACGTGCTGCTGTGTCTGGTGTGCGCGGTGCTGGAGCGTGCAGAGCCGCAGATCACCTTGCAGGTGCTGGGGCAACGGGTGCTCGAAGCCGCACTCGACGAAGAACTGGTAGCGCAGGGCTTCTGCTTCACGCTCGAAGCTGCGCGGGAACGGCGCGATCTGGTGCACGTCTGCCGCTACCTGCTGCAGCACGGCGCATTGAGCCTGGTGGCCGGTGATGATGGCCGCTACGTGGAGCGCGGCTGCGAAGCCGACGTGCTCTATGACGTCAACCGCCGCGTACTGGCCGCCTTGCCCGGTAGCAGTCGCGGTGCGAGTTGGATCGCGACCGCGCAGCCGCAACTGGATTTCGAAGGCCGGCTTGCGGCGCTGGTCGAAGAATTTGCTGCCGACAGCGAACAGGGGCGCAGGGACCGGGCACGCCACCGCATCGCGCGCTGCCTGCTGGATGACCCGGTGGTCTATCACGAAGATCTGGCGCAGCACGAACGCGAATACCTGGCCAGCCAGCGCGGCCCGATGTCGGCGCGCCTCGCCGAGGCCATGGGTCTGGTGGCCGAGCTGCGCGCCGAGGGCCTGGCCCTGGTCGACCCGGACTCGGAACTGACCGACGTGCGCATGCCGGCGGTCGGCACCGACGCGCACGCCACGCTGCTGGTCGCCGAGTATCTGACCGAGGCCGAACGTGAGACCCCCGGCCGCGTGCATACGATGGTGGAACTGTCCGCGTTCCTGCGTACCGCAGCTGATCGCCATGGCCGCTACTGGAACAAGGCGGCACGCGAACCCGGTGCCGAAACGGGCCTGGCCGAACAGGCGGTGAACCGGCTGGTCGCGCTCAAGCTGCTGCAGCGTCACGAAGATCGCGTGCTGACGCGACCGGCGCTGCTGCGTTACGGCTTCGTCGAGCCGCAGCCGGGCAGCAGCAATGCCGCCACGCCCCGGCAGGCGGCACTGCTATGAGCGGCCCCGACACCGGCACGCCGCCGCTCCTGCCCGAACCGGCGCTGCCGCGCTGGCAGCCGCTGCGCATCGGCCTGGTGGAGATGTTCTTCTACGACGTAGAGGAATTCTGGTTCCGCGACGGCCACCTGCTGCTGCGCGGCAACAACGGCACCGGAAAATCCAAGGTGCTGTCGCTGACCCTGCCTTTTCTGTTCGATGCCAGCCTGCGCTCCGAGCGCATCGAACCGGACGGTGATCGCGGCAAGCGCATGGAGTGGAACCTGCTGATGGGCGGCGCGGCGGGCGAACGTCGCACCGGCTACGCCTGGATCGAGTTCGGCCGCTGCGACGAACACGGCAGCGCACACTTCCTGACCCTGGGCTGCGGCCTGCGCGCGGTGGCCGGCAAGCCGGTGGAGCCCTGGTACTTCCTCACCACACAACGCATCGGACAAGGTCTGTGGCTGACCACGCCGGAGCGGACCGCGCTGACGCGCGATCGCCTGGAAACGGCCATCGGCGGACACGGCACCGTATTCGAAAGCGCGCAGGCCTACCGTCGCGCAGTCGACGAGCGCCTGTTTCGACTGGGCGAGGCGCGCTATGCGGCGCTGATCGACACGCTGATCCAGTTGCGTCAGCCGCAGTTGTCCAGGCAGCCGGACGAAAAGCGGCTGTCCAGTGCACTCAGCGAAGCGCTGCCGCCGCTGGATCGCGGCCTGCTGGAAGACGTGGCCGAATCCTTCAACCGTCTCGAAGATCTCAAGCGCGAACTCGAAGAACTCGACACGATGTCGAAGGCGGTTTCGGGCTTCGAGAAGCGCTACCGCGTCTATGCACAGATCGCGGCACGGCGGCGCGCGGCGGCGCTGCGCAAGTCCATCACGCGTTTCGACGAGGCCAGCCGCGAGGTCAACGAGGCCGAAGCGGAACTGGCCGTTGCGAGCACGGACGCCGCACGCCTTGGCCTGCTCGATCACGATCTGGCGCAACAGATCGACCAGGACGGCGCGCGGCTGGACGCACTCAAGGAAGACCCGGCCCATCTGGACGCCCGGCGCCTCGACGAGGCACGCGACGACGCCGACAAGACCGCTCAGTGGCAGCGCAATGCCGAACGCCGCGCCAGCGACAGCGCGCAGCGTCATGAGCGCGAATGCTGGCAGTCCGACGAGCGTCGCCGCCAATCGGAAAGCTCGCACGCCAGGCTGCGCGACGACCTGTCGTCGGCACTTGAACTGGCCGATCTCACCGGCATTGCCGGCGCGTTTGCACGCTCGCTGCAAGGCTCGAATCTGCCCGACGGCGCGGACACCATCGCGGCCGAACATCCGGACCGGCTGCGGCGCGAAGCCGAGCAGGCCGCGCAGTCACGTCTGGGGCAGATCGAGCTGCTGCGCAAGCGCATCGTCGAGCTGCTCAAAACGCAGCGCGAGCACGAAAGCGCCGCCAGCGAGCGCCACGCACGCGCAGACGACTTCGACAGCGCCGCGGCCGGCGTCGAAGCGCGCCAGCGCGAACAGCGGCAGGCCGGCGATGCCTTGCTGGCGGCGTGGACGCATCACCTCGACACGCTGCGGGTGCTGGCGTTGCCGGATGTGGACGAGGCGCTGGCGGAGCTGGAAGACTGGATCCTCAGTGGCGGTGCGCGCAATCCGCTGCGCCTTGCACTGGAACGGGCCCGCGGCGAGCACGAACAGGCACTGGCGATGCACGAAGCCGGGCTGCGCCAGCAGCGACGTGCGGTCGACCTGGAGCAGGAGACGCTGGGCGTCGAGCAGGCGGCGCTGAGGCGCGGCGACGACCGCGCACCTGCGCCACCCCCCACGCGCGACCCCGATGCGCGGCGCGACCGCGTCGGCGCGCCGCTGTGGCAGTTGATCGACTTCACCGACGATCCACCACCGGCCACGCGCGCCGCACTGGAGGCTGCGCTACAGGCTGCCGGCCTGCTCGATGCCTGGGTGACGCCGGCCGGTGAGCTGCTGGACGCAGCGACACACGATCTGTTCCTGGTAGCTCGCGCGCCGGTGGCCGGCACCAGCCTGTGCCGTTACCTGCGGGCCAGTGTTCCTGCCCAGGGTGGCGGCGCCTCGGTCGCCGCCGGCACGGTCCAGGCCGTGCTCGCCAGCATCGCCGCGAACGACACCGACGATAAGCGCGCGGAAGCCTGGATCTCGCCCCGCGGCCATTTCCGCATCGGTCCAGCGCAGGGCGCCTGGGCCAAACCGGAGCCCGAGTTCATCGGACACGCAGCACGCGAAGCCGCACGCCGGCAGCGGCTGGCGCAGATTGCGCAGCGCCTGCAGGAGCTGGCCTCACAGACCCAGGCACTCGATGGGCGACTGGCCGAAGTGCAGCAGACGCGCCAAGCCATCGTCGGGGAGCTGGAAGGCGCCCCGGGCGACGACGCGCTGCTGCGCGCGCAGGCCGGGTTCGGCGCAGCCGAAAAACTCAGGCGTGAGGCGCAGCAGCGCCTGGCCGCAGCCGATGCGCGACTGGTCGCTGCCAGCACCACGCTGCAACGTGCACGCGACGCCGTGGAAATCGACGCGGCCGATCTGGGCCTGCCGGCCGACAGTGCCGCGCTCGAGCGGCTGGGTTCCCGTCTGCAGGATTTCCGGCGTGCGGCCGGCGCGCTTGCCGCCAGCCTGCGCGAACATCGCCGCGACCGGATCGAACTGGCGGCGCAGCTTCAGCGTCTGGACGATGCGCAGCAGGAGCACGAGCACGCGCAGGCCGACCGCGTACAGCAGACCCGCGCCGCGCAGCAGGCGCG
Source organism: Panacagrimonas sp. (assembly GCA_021773655.1). Classification (GTDB taxonomy): domain Bacteria; phylum Pseudomonadota; class Gammaproteobacteria; order Nevskiales; family Nevskiaceae; genus Panacagrimonas. Next base: position 8,735 of record JAJFJX010000313.1, on the reverse strand, counting down.
CACCCGTTACGAGACCTTGCGCGAAACGGTCGGCGAACGGGTCGAAACGCTGCAGGCCAGAATCGCGGCCGCCGGCGATGCGCTCAAGCGGCATCAGGAGGAGCGCGAACACACGCGAAAGCTACAGATCGCCGCCAGCGGACGTTTGTCCAAGGCGCAGGAGAAGGACCTCCATGCGCGCCAGCGCCTGGTAGAGCGCAGCGAAGAACGCCGCATCGCCATCGGCGTGCTGCAGGCCTTCAGCGCCGCCGGTCTGATGCAGCAGGCCCTGCCGCAGATCGAGCTGCCGGCGACCGATACGAACTGGGGCGTGGACGCGGCACGCGGTCTGGCGCGCCGCGCGGAGCAGGCGTTGAGCGACATCGCATCCGAGGACCTCGACTGGCAGCGCGTGCAGAACGGCATCGGCCATGATCTTTCCGAGCTCCAGCGCGCGATGTCGGCCCAGGGTCACGAGGCGGTCATGGAAGTGGCCGACGACTGCATGCTGGTGCACATCGTCTACCGCCAGCGCCCGGAGCGCCCCGACCGGCTCCGAGCCCAGCTCGACACCGAGCGCGAGGAGCGCCGCCGCCAGCTATCGGCCGGCGAGCGCGAGATACTGGAAAACCACCTGCAACAGGAGATCGCCTCCGAACTGCAGCGGCTGATCCAGGACACCGATCGCCGCGTCGGCGCGATCAATGCCGAACTGGAGCGCCGGCCCACCTCCACCGGAGTGCGATTTCGCCTGGCCTGGCTGCCGGCCGACCATGACGACGCGCCCACGGGCCTTGCCGAAGCGCGCCAGCGCCTGCTGCGCACGCGCAGCGAAGCCTGGTCATCGGAAGATCGCAGGGTGGTCGGTGCGTTTCTCAGCCGCCGCATCGAGACCGAGCGCAGTCGCGACGAACAGGCGCCACAGCTCGACGTGCTGGTGGGCGCACTCGACTACCGGCGCTGGCACCGTTTTGCCGTGCAGCGAAAGCTGTCGCGCAATGATCCGGACTGGCGTTCGCTCAGCGGTCCGGCGTCCAGCGGCGAAAAAGCGCTCGGACTCACCGTGCCGTTGTTTGCCGCCGCCAGCAGCTTCTACCAGAGCGCGCATGCGCACTCGCCGCGGCTGGTCCTGCTCGACGAGGCCTTCGCCGGCATCGACGACGACGCGCGCCGGCACTGCATGGCGCTGATCCGCGAATTCGATCTTGATTTCGTCATGACCAGCGAGCGCGAATGGGGCTGTTATGCCGAGCTGCCCGGCGTGGCCATCGGCCAGTTGGTGCGCCGTGAGGGCGCCGACGCCGTGTTCGTCTCGCGCTGGACCTGGGATGGCCGCGAGCGCCGGCGCGACGCCGATCCCGAGCGCCGCTTCCCGGATGCAGCGGGCGCATGAGCCCTGACACGCAGCGCCTGCACCGCCTGCTCGGCGGCAGCGAACTTGCAGCGCTGCGCAAACGTCTGCGCGCGCGTTTCCGCCGCGCCGCCCCTGCGCCGAGTTTCACGCTCGGTCCCTTGAGCCTGTCCGAAAGGCGTGCGCTCGAAGGACTGCTCGGCCGGCCAGCGTCACAGGCTGCGTCGCTGCGGACCACGCAGGAGGAATTCGACCGTGCGCTGTCGCGCGCGGGGCTGGCGAACAATCTGCGAGATGCACTCGAAGCGCTCGACGGTCCGCTGGAGACGCACGCGGATCGTGTCCGGCGCGAGCAGGACTGGGCCACCGTCATCGACAACGCCCCGACCGACTCCCGGCTGCGTGAACTGCTGCGAACTCCGGCGGGACTCGGCCTGCTCAAACGGCTCGCGGGCGCACCGCGAACCGCTGCCACTCTGCTGGCCGCCGCCGCGCAGGTATTGGCGCGGCTGCCGGCGGCGGGAACGCCTCTGGCGGAACTGGCGGCCGCCACGGTGCACGACGCCCACGCGCTGGATCCCGGTCGCGGGCTGGCGGCCCTGGTGCTGCGCGCCGCCGAGGGCGCGCGAACGAAATCGAGTTCCGCGGAGACGTCCGCCACCGGCACCGATGAAGACGAGCGCACACGCAGCCGCTGGGCACGACAGGGCGTTGCCGTCAATGAACTCGCCGCCCCGGTGCTGTGCCTGAACCTGGTCGCGGACGCGGATACGGTCTGCGGACGCCTGCTCTGCATCGCGCGTGCCGCCGGCGAGCCGCTGCACCTGAGTCTGCGCAGCCTGTTGCGTGCGCCACCGCGCTGGCTTTTGTCGGAGCGCGTGGTCTTCGTGTGCGAAAACCCGGCCGTCGTCGCCATCGCAGCGCAGCGTCTGGGCTCGGACTGCGCGCCCCTGGTCTGCACCAGCGGCATGCCTGCCGCCGCGCAGCGCACGCTGCTGGGGCAACTGGCTGCCTGCGGCGCGGTGATCCGCTATCACGGTGATTTCGACTGGCCTGGCCTGCGCATCGGCAACTTCGTCATGCGCAGTTTCGGTGGCGGCCCCTGGCGCTTCGGGGCGCAGGACTACATGGCGCACCCTGGCCGCGCGCTCGAAGGTCCTGCGGTGGTGGCGCAGTGGGACGCGCAGCTCGAACCCGCAATGCGCTCGGCAGGATTTGCGCTCGACGAGGAAGCCGTCATCGACACGCTGATGAAGGATCTGGCAATGCATGCGGACCCATGAACCGGGCCGCGGTCGGCGATTCCCCGCAGGCTGTGTCGGTCGCCTGCCTTGCATCCGATCACCGGAGCCGACGCCGGAGCCGAAGCCGGAATCGAGAAGGAAAACGGATCGGCCCTCTCCTGGACAATACTTTGCCCCGTCGCCAACACGGCCCACCCCGCCCGTACTAATGCCCGTCACCCTGGACAACAAGCTGATCGTCGCACTGTCGTCGCGCGCCCTGTTCGATTTCGAGGACGAGAACACGGTGTTCGAACAGCAGGGCGATGCAGCCTACACGCGGCTGCAGCTCGAACGCCTCGACCAGCCGGCGCCCACCGGCGTGGCCTTTCCGCTGGCGCGCAAGCTGCTGGCATTCAACAGCGACGGCGAGCACCGGGTGGAGGTGGTGATCCTGTCACGCAACGATCCGGTGTCCGGCCTGCGCGTGTTCCGCTCGGCGGTGGCCGGCGGGCTGGCGCTGGAACGCGGCGTGTTCACTCGCGGGCAGCCACCGTGGCGCTACCTGCGGCCGCTGGGGGCCCACCTGTTCCTGTCCGCCCACGACCGCGACGTGTCCGACGCGCTGGGTGCCGGCTTTCCCGCAGCACGCGTGTTCAGCCGCTCGGTGGTCGACGCCAAGCGTCATCCCGAGGAGCTGCGCATCGCCTTCGACGGCGACGCGGTGCTGTTCTCCGACGAGGCCGAGCGCGTGTTCCAGTCCGCCGGGCTCGACGCCTTTCAGCTGCACGAGCACGACCACGCCGCACGACCGCTGCCGCCCGGTCCGTTCAAGCCCCTGCTGGAGGCCCTGCACCGGCTTCAACAGGCCGCCGGCGAAAAAGTCTCGATGCGGCTGCGCACCGCCCTGGTCACCGCACGCAGCGCGCCGGCCCACGAACGCGCGATCCGCACGCTGATGGGCTGGGGCATCGAACTGGACGAGGCGATGTTCCTCGGCGGCCTGCAGAAAGGCCCGTTCCTGGGTGAGTTCGAGCCCGACTTCTTCTTCGACGACCAGCTCAGCCACTGCGAGTCCGCCGCCCTGATCGGCGCCACCGGGCACGTCGCCGCCGGCGTGGTCAACCTGTCGCGCGCGCGCGCCGGGGGCGACTGAACGGCGCGCCCGGGACCGCCTGCGCACGCCGCAGGGGCGCTGCCAGGCTCATCAGCAGTCCAGCAGCGCGGCGAGTTGCCGGGCGCTGCCGGCCAGTGCGTCCTTCCATGCCAGGCCGACGATGGGCCGCCCGGTCGGTGCGTCGGCGAACCGCATGACCTCACCGTCGCCGATGACGTAGCGATAGTCCATGGTCACCTCGGTGCCGGCCTCCAGGTCGGCCAGGGCAAACACGAAGCCCAGGTGCCACAGCGCGGTGGGGGCGTAGGCGTGGTTGATGAAGCACTCGTCGCTCCATTCCGGAGTGATCGAGTAGCGATCCTCGAACCAGCGCACGCTGGCGCGGACCTCCAGCGAATCCGGCGCATGGGTGCGCAGCTGCGCCTCCGGCCACACCGTGTGCACCTGGTCTGGCGCCACCAGCACGCGGCCGCGGGCGACCGCCTGTTCCAGGAACAGGCCCTGGCCGGCCCCTTCGATGGTCGAGGCGGCGATGCGGTAGCGCGGCAGGATCACGCGGTGGCTACCTGTTCAGTGCCGGGTGGCGGACGGCGGGCGGTCCGCGGCCACGAACAGCTCCATCGCCTGTTCCGGCGTGTAGCGATAGTGGCGGCTGCAGAACTCGCAGGTGACGCTGGCCTGCCCCTGCTCGGCGATCAGGGCGTCGACCTCGTCCTTGCCAAGCGCGATCAGCAGGCGCGAGATGCCGGCGCGATCACAGTTGCAGCTGACCTGAACGGCCCGCGACGACTGCGCGATGACGCCGGGCGAATCTGCAAACAGACGCGCCAGCAGGCGCTCGACCGGTGTTTCGAGCAGTTCGGCCTCGGTCAGGGTCTGCGCCAGGATCAGCAGATGTTCCCAGTCGGCCTGGGTTCCGGCAGCGGACTCGATCGGCAGGCGCTGCAGCATGAACCCTGCCAGGGTGTCTCCACGCGCAGCCAGGCGGATCAGGGTGGGCAACTGCTCGGACTGCCGGAAGTAGGTTTCCAGCGCATCCTGCAGGCGCTCGCCCTGAATCAGCACCAGGGCCTGATGCGCGGCACGTCGGCTGTCGGCCGGTTCCACCATCAGCGCCAGCACGCCACCTTCGAGCAGTTCGCGAAAGCTGCCCCCCGCCTCTGGCGGAGCCTTGGCCATGGCCCGGACCCGCAGGTGGTGGTCGACCTGTCCGACCATCAGCTGGGTGCGCGCCCCCGGGATGGTGCGGGTGGCCTCCAGGCTCTGGAACTGCAGGTTGATGCGGCCTTCGAAGCCCAGATGGGTGGCCAGCAGCGGCATCGCGGCGGTGACCTCGCCGAGCAGCCGGCGCAGATCGTCGGAATAGGGCCGGTGGCCCAGCAGTTCGCCGACGCCATCGTGCAGGCGCACCACGGCGCCGTGCGCGACCTGGTGGACGAAGCCGAACGGTGTCAGGGAGTTGTTCATTGCCGGGCCGGGCGCTGGACAGCATCGAGGATCATCGCAGCGGACCGGACTCAGTTCGCCAGCATGACCTTGAGCAGGCGGTTGAGCGCCTCGGGGTTGGCCTTGCCCTGGGTGGCCTTCATGGTCTGGCCGACGAAGAAACCGAACAGCTTGTCCTTGCCGGATCGGTATTCCCCGAGCTGCTTGGGGTTGGCCGCCATCACCTGTTCGATGGCCGCGACGATGGCGCTGTCGTCGGTGATCTGCACCAGCCCCCTGGCCTGGATGATGTGGTCGGCATCACCCTGGCCCTCGAACATGGCCTCGAACACGTCCTTGGCGATCTTGCCGGAAATGGTCTTGTCGGCCATGCGCCGGATCAGGCCGGCCATCATCGCGGCGCTCACGGGGGATTCGGTGATGTCCCTGCCGAGCTTGTTGAGCGCGCCCAGCAGATCGCCGCTGACCCAGTTGGCGCACAGCTTGGGATCGGCCTGGCTGCCGGCGACCACGGCCTCGTAGTAATCGGCCAGCGCGAACTCGCCGGTGAGCACGGTGGCGTCGTAGCGCGCCAGGCCGTAGTCGGCCATGAAGCGGGCGCGCTTGGCCTCCGGCAGCTCGGGCATCTGCGCGGCGATGGCCTGGCGCTCCGCCGCGCCGACCACCACCGGCAGCAGGTCCGGGTCGGGAAAGTACCGGTAGTCGTTGGCGTCTTCCTTGGTGCGCATGGCGCGCGTGGTGCCGGTCCCGGGATCGAACAGACGCGTCTCCTGGATGATCCTGCCGCCGCCCTCGATGACTTCGATCTGGCGCTCGATCTCGTATTCGATGGCCTTTTCCACGTAGCGGAAGGAGTTGACGTTCTTGGTCTCGGTGCGGGTGCCGAACTTCTCGGTGCCGCGACGGCGCACCGAGACGTTGGCATCACAGCGGAAGCTGCCTTCCTGCATGTTGCCGTCACAGATGCCGATGTAGACCACCAGCTGGTGAAGTTTCTTGAGGTAGGCCACGGCCTCGGCCGCAGAGCGGATGTCGGGTTCCGAGACGATCTCGAGCAGGGGCGTGCCGGCGCGGTTGAGGTCGATGCCGGTGGCGCCGGCGAACGCCTCGTGCAGCGACTTGCCGGCGTCTTCCTCCATGTGCGCACGGGTGATGCCGATGCGCTTGACCACCGGCTCGTCGCCCTTGACCGGCGGCGGCAGCTCGATGTCCAGATGCCCGTGGGCGACGATCGGCAATTCGTACTGCGAGATCTGGTAGCCCTTGGGCAGGTCTGGATAGAAATAGTGCTTGCGCGCGAAGACGCTGCGCTCGGCCACGTTGGCGCCGACGGCGAGGCCGAACCTGACCGCCAGGCGCAGCGCCTCGGCGTTGAGCACCGGCAGTACGCCGGGCAGGCCCAGCGTCACGCCGTCGGCCTGGGTATTGGGCGCGGCGCCATAGGCGGTGGCCGCGCCGGAAAAGATCTTCGACTTCGTCAGCAGCTGGCAGTGCACTTCCAGGCCGATGACGGCTTCCCAGTTGTTGTCCATCACTTCGAATCCCTCACTCGCAGCCCTTGGGCAGGCGCAGGTGGCCGCTGGTGGCCTGCTGATACTGGTGCGCCACGTTGAGCAGGCGCCCTTCCTGGAAGAAATCGCCCATCAACTGCATGCCCACGGGAAGCCCGTCGTCGAACCCGCAAGGCAGGCTCATGGCCGGGATGCCGGCAAGGTTGGCGGCGATGGTGTAGATGTCGTTGAGGTACATCGCCACCGGGTCATCGGTCTTGGAGTCCAGCTCGAAGGCAACATCGGTGGTGGTGGGCCCGAGGATGAGGTCGCACTGGCCGAATGCGGCCCTGAAGTCCTCGTAGATCAGCTTGCGCACCTTCTGTGCCTGCAGGTAATAGGCGTCGTAGTAGCCGTGACTGAGCACGTAGGTGCCGACCATGATGCGGCGCTGGACCTCCGGGCCGAAGCCCTCGCCACGGCTCCTGCGGTAGAGGTCTTCGAGGTTGCGCACGGCCTCGGCACGATGACCGAAGCGCACGCCGTCATAGCGCGCCAGATTGCTCGAGGCCTCGGCCGGGGCCACCACGTAGTAGGTCGGCACCGAGAGCATCGCGTTGGGTAGCGAGATGTCGAGCGTCACCGCCCCCATCTCCTGCAACTGACGAACCGCGGCGTCGACGCACCGTCGCACGCCCGGCGACAGGCCCTCGGCGAAATACTCGCGCGGCAGGCCGATGCGCAGACCGGCCACCGAACGTCCGAGCGTGCCGGTGAAGGATTCGGAATCGCGCTGCACGCTGGTGGAGTCGAGCGGGTCGAAGCCGATCATCGCCTGCAGCACCATTGCCGCATCCTCGGCGCTACGCGCCAGCACGCCACCCTGGTCGAGGCTGGAGGCGAACGCGATCATGCCGTAGCGCGACACGCGCCCGTAGGTCGGCTTGATTCCGGTTAGATTGGTCAGCGCCGCCGGCTGGCGGATCGACCCGCCGGTATCGGTGGCGGTGGCCGCAGGCGCCAGGCCGGCTGCCACGGCCGCCGCCGAGCCGCCGCTGGAGCCGCCCGGCACCCGCCGCGTGTCCCAGGGGTTGCGCACCGGACCGTACCAGCTGGTTTCGTTGGACGAACCCATGGCGAACTCGTCCATGTTGCATTTGCCCAGCATCACCATGCCGGCCTCGGCGTGCAGCTTGCGCACCACCGTGGCGTCATAGGGTGCGGTGAAGTTGTCCAGCATGCGGCTGGCGCAACTGGTGCGAACGCCACGGGTACAGAAAATGTCCTTCTGCGCCAGTGGGATGCCGGTCAGGGCGCCGGCGGTGCCGGCCGCGATCGCGGCGTCTGCAGCATCGGCCTGGGCCAGCGCCAGTTCGGGGGTGACGGTAATAAAGCTGTTGTACGTCTTGTCCAGGCGCTGGACACGGTCCAGGAAATGCCGGGTCAGCTCGCGGCTGGAAAACTGCCGGCGGCGCAAGCCTTCGGCCAGCTGCTTGAGGGAGAGTGCGTGCATTTGTTGGATGTGAGGCATTTGGCGTGAAGCGTGAGGCGATGTGCTCGCCACCCTTTTCTTCGAGGTGCCGGCTGCGAGCGTCGCGAGCGCGCCGGTGTCGGCGGATTATTCGAGGACCTTGGGCACCATGAACAGGCCGTCCTGCACGGCAGGCGCCTGCGCCTGGTAGTCGGCGCGTCGATCGGTTTCGCTGACCTCGTCGATGCGCAGGCGCTGCACCATGGCCAGCGGATGGGCCATGGGGACCACGCCCTGGGTGTCGACCGCGCTGAGCTGGTCGACCATTTCCAGGATGCGGCTGAGCTGTTCGGCGTAGTGATCGACCTCATCGTCCCGCAGTTCAAGACGGGCGAGATGAGCGACCTGGCGGATCTGATCTGCGGAAAGACTCATTTTGCGTTGATCGAATTCGTTTAAGATGTGCGCTGCACAATAGTACCCGGTCGCGGGTCTGATGTGCCGATCCTCATGACCCTGCGCCGGCCTCTGTCCGCGCCCACCCCCATCCCCGCGAGACCATCAACCGATGATCGACGCCGTACGCCGACTGTTCGTCAACGACCTTTCCATTGACCTCGGCACTGCCAATACCCTGATCTATGTACGCGACGAAGGC
>JAJFJX010000312.1 GCA_021773655.1 Panacagrimonas sp. | reverse complement strand
ATGGCGCGGTGGCGGCCGATGCAGAAGCGCCGGTAACGCTCGGCATCGCCGTGCCCGTGGTTCAGGCGGTCCAGAAAATTCCAGGTGCGGATCAGGAACGGATGATTGCCGGTGGAGATGAAGTCACCGAGCGCCCGGTAGGTCCGGAAGGCGGCCAGCTCGGCATCTTCGGCATCGACGCTCAGGTGCCCCACCAGCCAGTGCGCATCGGCGTGATAGCGGATCGACCCGCGGACCGCCGGCGTCGTGGTGCCGCAGCCGATCCAGTGTTCCGGCCCGGCACCACCGAGCGGGCGCAAGGGCAGCGGCGCGGCGCCGGTGTGGGGCGTCCGGGCGTCGAAGCGGGCCAGCACCTGGCCGTCGCACGCGGTGGCATCGGCCGCCAGATGGATCAGGACGGGTTCGATGGCGGGCATCGGCGGCTGCGAGGTTTGCGCTGCGGCAGTCACGGTGATCAGAAGGTGATCAGAATATGCCGCGTCGCTTGAAATACAGCAGCAGCAGTCCGGCCACCAGCAGCAGCAGGCCCAGGACCATGAAATAGCCATGCCGCCACTGCAGTTCCGGCATGTTGGCGAAGTTCATTCCGTAGATGCCGGTGATCAGCGTCAGCGGGAAGAAGATCGCCGACAGCACCGTCAGCGAGCGCATGATCTTGTTGGTGCGGTTGGCCACTGCGGAAAAGTGCAACTGGATCGCGATCTCGATGTCGCGCTGCAGAGAATCGGCATGCATCGAGATGCGCTGGATGTGCTCGCGCAGGTCGTCGAGGCGGATGCGCTGGTTGTCGGTGATTTCCAGGCGCATCTCGCGGCGCCAGGCATCCAGCGTGTCGATGTTCTTGCCGCACAGCAGTTCGAGCTTGTGGGCCTGCTTGCGATAGGCCATCAGCTCCTGCCAGTCGTGGAACGGGTGTCGCGGGTCGATCAGTTCGTCGGTGATCTGTTCGAGCCGGTCCTCCAGCTCGTCGGTGACCGACAGATAGCGCTCGACCATGGTGTCGAGGACCACGTGGACCAGCCCGAAGGGCGTGGACGGAAACCGCAGCCGGGTCTCGCAGAACTTGCGGGTGACGATGTCGAACGACAGGTTTTCCGGCGAGCGCACCGTCACCAGCAGATGATCGAACAGGAAGAACGCGGCGGCCTTGCCGACGATCAGGTTTTCGCCCTGATTGACCTCCGGGGTCAGGCCCTGGAACACCACCATGTCGTATTCGTCGGTGCCGTCGAAGTAGGACGGATGATCGACGTTTAGGCTGTCCGAGACGTGCTCTTCGTTGACGCAGACTCCGAGCAGCCGTTGCGGCCATTGCGGCCAGCCGTCAGCCTCGTCGCGGGTGAAATCCACCCACGCGAAGCCTTCCGAGGGCACCCGCTCGAGTCGTTCGAGTCGGGTGGGAATCTCGCCCTGTCGGCTGAACTGGTAGATCTGCATCTGGAGGCGGGAATCGGGAATCGGGAATCGGGATTCGGCGTCGGGAATCGGCGTCGGGAAGTACGGCGGCGGTCGGTTCCGGCGACGGCGATTCGACGATTCCCGAACCCGGACTACTTGAGCAGGGCCTCCACCGCGGCGCGTTCCTCGCGCAGCTCGGCGTCGGTGGCGTCCATGCGCGCACGCGAGAAGGCGTCCACCGAAAGGCCCTGGACGATCTCGTAACCGCCGTCCTTGCAGATGCAGGGATAGCCGTAGATCACGCCCGGCGCGATGCCGTAGCTGCCATCCGACGGCACGCCCATGCTCACCCACCGGCCGCCCGAACCCAGTGCCCAGTCGCGCATGTGGTCCACAGCGGCCGATGCGGCGGAGGCCGCCGACGACAATCCACGGGCCTTGATGATGGCCGCGCCGCGCTGCTGCACGGTGGGAATGAAGTCGTTCTCGATCCAGTTCTGCTCGACCAGCGACTTCGCCGGCTTGCCGGCAACCGTGGCGTGGGAGATGTCCGGGTACTGGGTGGAACTGTGGTTGCCCCAGATGATCAGCTTGTCGATGTCGTTGCCCTGCGCGCCGGTCTTGGTGGCGAGCTGGCTGATCGCGCGGTTGTGGTCCAGGCGCACCATGGCGTGGAACTGCTTGGGATCCAGCCCGGTCGCCGCCGACGCGGCGATCAGCGCGTTGGTATTGGCCGGGTTGCCGACCACCAGTACCCGGACGTCGCGCGAGGCGTGATCGGAGATTGCCTTGCCCTGCGGGCCGAAGATGCCGCCGTTGGCGGTGAGCAGATCCTTGCGCTCCATGCCGGGGCCGCGCGGACGGGCGCCGACCAGCAGCGCGTAGTCGGTGCCGTCGAAGGCCTCGTTGGCATCGGCCGTGGCCACGGTGCCGGCCACCAGCGGAAAGGCGCAGTCGTCGATCTCCATCACCGTGCCCTTGAGCTTTTCCAGCGCATCGGGAATGTCCAGCAACTGCAGGATCACCGGCTGGTCCGGACCGAGCATGGAGCCCGATGCGACGCGGAAAATGAGCGAATAGGCGATCTGTCCGGCGGCACCAGTGATCGCAACCTTGACGGGCTTTTTCATGCGGAACGGCTCCGTATGGGTGAAGGAAAGGACCGCGCCATGCGTGGAAACAGCGGCGGGCCCGGGAGTTTAGCGGCAACCGCGCCGCACGGATAAGACGAGCGGCCCGACCGCCCCGATGTCACGGCGCACGCCGTCGCGTCGAGGGCGTAAGGTATCGGGGCATCAATCACGGCCATCCTGCGGGCCCCTGGAGTCAACATGTTCGACTTGCGCGCATTGCGCCAGCTCTTATCGCGCCCGACGCCGACGACGGCCCGGCACCGGATTCTGGGTGCGTGCGCCTGCATCGTGGTGCTGGGCAGCGCCTGCGGCGGTGGCGGCGGGCCGGCAGGCGCCACCCCTCCGATCACCAATGGCAGCGAGATCGGCATGACACCCGATCCCGCACCGGACGCGCCACCCGCCGCACCGGCCCCCTCCCCGGAACCCGTACCGGCGCCCTCCGGCCCCGGTGCCGAGTCCCCGTTGCCGGAAGCCGGGCCCGAACTCGCACTCGACCTGCACCTGCTGGTCGATCAGTTCGGTTACCGGCCCGGAGATCCCAAGGTCGCGGTGATTCGCAGCCCCAGAACCGGATTCGACGCCAATCAGACGTTCAAACCCGGCGCGACCTACCAGGTGCGGGACGCCCTGGACAACCGCGTGGTGCACACCGGGACGCTTCAGCCATGGAGCGGCGGCGCTGTGGATCCGTCGGCGGGCGACGTCGGCTGGTGGTTCGACTTCTCTGCCGTACGGACGCCCGGTCGTTACTACGTGGCCGACGTCGAACAGGCGGTGCGGTCGGCCACGTTCAGGGTCGACGAGAACGTCTACCAGAACACCCTGAAGGCGGCGGTGCGGGCGTTCTATTACCAGCGCAGCGGGTTCGAGAAGCGCGCGCCATATGCCGATGCCTGCTGGACCGATGCGGCGGCTTACCTCGGCCCCGGTCAGGATGGCGAGGCGCGCGATATCAACCGGCGCGACGACCCCACCACTGCCCGCGATCTTCGCGGCGGCTGGTTCGACGCCGGAGACACCAACAAGTACGTCACCTTTGCCAGCCCCGCGGTCCATCAACTGCTGATGGCCTACCAGGACCATCCGCAGGCGTTCACCGACAACTTCAACCTGCCGGAGTCCGGCAACGGCATCCCGGACCTGATCGACGAAGTCCGCTGGCAGATGGACTGGCTGCGGCGCATGCAGAACTCCGACGGCAGCGTGCTGCTCAAGGTAGGTGGCACGCAGCACAGCGCGGCGGCGCCGCCGAGCAGCGATGCCCAGGCCCGCTATTACGTGGGCGCGTGCTCATCGGCCACCGTCGCCGCGGCCGCAATGTACGCCCACGCCGCGCATGTGTTCCGTCCCTTCGAAGCCCTCGCGGCCGACGCCGACGACCTGCAGCTGCGTGCCGTCCTGGCGCTGCGGGCCTACCAGCGCCAGCCGGAAAAGGACACCAACTGCGACAACGGCACCGTGCTCGCCGGCGACGCCGACACCAACGTCGAGTACCAGGAGGCAATGGCGGTCGTGGCCGCGATCTACCTGCTGGCCGAAACCGGCGCGTCGGAATACGCCCAGTTCGTCAAGGCCCACTACCGGCGCCTGAAGCCCTACCACGACAGCGGCTGGTCGCGTTACGACCCGCACATGGGCGAGGCGCTGCTGTACTACACCCGCCTGCCGCAGGCCGATGCGGACCTGCGCCGGACAATTCTCGACGACAAGCTCAACGACGCCCGCAACTCCAGCGGAATCTATGGCGACAGCGGCGATGACCTTTACCGCAATCACCTGCACGCAGAGCAGTATCACTGGGGCAGCAACAGCATCCGAGCCCGCTACGGCAATACCAACGCCGACATGCTGCGCAACGATCTGGATCCGGCGCGGGCCGGGCAGTACCGCAACCGGGCGCTCGGGACGCTGCATTATTTTCACGGGGTCAATCCGTTCGGGCTGGTCTATCTGAGCAACATGTATCCCTACGGGGCCACCTACTCGGCCAACGAGATCTTCAGCTACTGGTTCGCGCCGGACACCCGCTGGTCCAACGCGCGGACGTCGGACTGCGGGCCCGCACCGGGCTTCCTCGCCGGCGGTCCCAATGCCTCGGCCGCCGAAAATGGCGTGCCCGGCCATCTGGTGCCGCCGGTGGGACAGCCGCCACAGAAGTCCTATCGCGACTGGAACAAGCACTGGCCCGAGGCGTCCTACGCGATCACCGAGCCGTCCAACGTCTACCAGGCGGCCTACGTTCGACTTCTGGCGGCGTTCGCCGAATAGCGACCCGCCGTCGCCTCGCGGCCAATGACGGCGCGGCGCCGGCGGGCCGGAGGCGGTCCGCAAGTGCTTGTCGCAAGGCACCGGGTGCAGGCATCGCGGCAAGGCTCTGCGGTGTTTGCCGCGGTGTTTGCCGCGGTGTTTGCAACGCCCTCATCCCTGCCATCCACCGGCCTGTGGGAGCGCTGTATTCCAGCCAGGCACTTGCGCAAGCCTCGATCACCGTGCAGTACCGCAACAGAAGCTGAATTTCCTACTCACGCATGTTCCGCTTCTGTTCGCGTGTCCGCGTGTCCGCGTGTCCGCGTGTCCGCGATTCGAAACGGGTTGTACGACACGACGCCGCGATCCCGTCCGAGCTAGCGTGCCGCACGATGCTGGCCAGGGCATCGATGGTTGCCGATGCGAGCGATCAGGACCGGGACCCTGGCGGATTCCCCGGAGGATGCTTTCGAATCAGCCGAGTCGCTCGCGTTTGCGTTCCCGGCCGATGAGCACGGGCTGCGTCACCGGTGCGCGCGGTGGCCGGGGCTCATGGCGGGGATAGACGCTGAACTGCATCAGCCGTAGCCGAAGTCGTGCGCCCGGTTTGAACCTTGGCACGTCGTGATGCAGGTGCGGGAGCTCGATGACCAGGGGGTCGCGCGCTGCATCGTAGGTTGCAACCACGCGCACGATGGGCCCGGTGCGCTGCACGCCCTGCACCTGGACTTCGAACCCGGGCAGGTGGCCTTCGGTCAGGCGCAGATCGCCGGGCCGAACGTAGAGATCCGCCGGCCCGTTCGGCCGGATGCTGTCGCGCAGGCCGGCGATTTCGGTGCCGCCAAGCAGGGCCCTGCGATCACGCAGTTCGATGGGCAGGATGTTGGTGCCGCCGAGGAAGTCGAACACGAACGGCGTCGTCGGTTGTTCGTAGACCTCGTCGACCGAGCCGATCTGCTCGATGGCCCCTCGATTCATGATGACCACGCGGTCCGCCAGTTCCAATGCTTCTTCCTGGTCGTGGGTGACGAAGATCGTCGTGTAGCCGGTCTTGCGGTGCAGCTCGCGCAACCACTGGCGCAGATCCTTGCGCACGCGTGCGTCCAGCGCGCCGAAAGGCTCGTCCAGCAGCAGCACGCGCGGCTCGATGGCCAGCGCGCGGGCCAGCGCCACGCGCTGGCGCTGGCCGCCCGAGAGCTGTGCCGGAAAGCGCCGCTCCAGCCCGCCGAGCTGGACCAGGTCCAGCAAGGCCAGCACGCGCTCGCGGATCAGGGATTCGCCCGGACGCTCGGAGCGCTTGCGCACGCGCAGGCCGAAGGCCACGTTCTCGAACACCGACAGGTGCCTGAACAGCGCGTAGTTCTGGAACACGAAGCCGATGCGACGCTCGCGCACCGCGCGGTCGGCCACGTCCTCGCCGCCGAACAGGATCTGCCCGTGATCCTGGAATTCGAGTCCGGCAATCACGCGCAGCAGCGTGGTCTTGCCCGAGCCGGAGGGCCCCAGCAGCGCGATGAGCTCACCCGAGGCGATGTCGAGGTCGACGCCGTCCAGGGCGGTGAAATCGCCGAAGTGCTTCTGCACCTTGCGAATCTGGATATCCATGGTTTCAGTGGTTCCGGAAGTTGCGTGTCATGAGGTTTTTGTGGAGCCGGACGGGCGGCGTCAATAGCGTCGGGTCGCGGCCAGCGATTCGCCGTGCCGCCATTCGAGCCAGCTCTTGAGTCCGAGCGTCACCAGTGCCAGGCCCGCCAGCAGAGAGGCCACCGCGAACGCCGCCGAGAACTGGTACTCGTTGTAGAGAATCTCCACGTGCAGCGGCATCGTGTTGGTCAGGCCGCGAATGTGGCCGGAGACCACGCTGACGGCACCGAACTCGCCCATGGCCCGCGCGTTGCACAGCAGGACGCCGTACAGCAGGCCCCAGCGGATATTCGGCAAGGTCACGTGCCAGAACGTCTGCCAGCCATTGGCGCCCAGCGTCAGCGCCGCCTGCTCGTGCTCGGTGCCCTGTTCCTGCATCAACGGGATCAGTTCGCGGGCGATGAAGGGCACGGTCACGAACAGCGTGGCGAGCACGATGCCGGGGATGGCAAAGATGATCTTGATGCCCTGAGCATCCAGCCAGGGTCCGAGCCAGCCCTGGGCGCCAAACACCAGCACATAGATCAGGCCGGCGATCACCGGCGACACCGAGAACGGCAGGTCGATCAGCGAGACCAGCAAGGACTTGCCACGGAACTCGAACTTGGTCACGGCCCAGGCTGCGCAGACGCCGAACACCAGATTCAAGGGCACGGCGATGCCGGCCGCGATCAGGGTGAGCCGGATGGCCGCCTGTGCGTCGGGGTCACTCAGCGCCTGCACATAGGTCTGGATGCCGTTGCGGAAGGCCTCCGTGAAAACCGCGATCAGCGGCAACAGCAGAAAGCTGGACAGGAACAGCAGTGCCACCACGATCAGGCTGTTGCGCACCCAGCGCGCCTCACTGATGGCCGTGCTGCGCCGATGCTGCGAAGCGTGACCAGATGCGGAGGGCGGTGTCGCGCCGCTGCTGCCGGGTGTCGAATCCAGGGCGCTCATGACCGGCCCCCGTGGCGGCGGCGTGTCCACGCCTGCAACAGATTGATGGCCAGCAGCAGGGCGAAGGACAGCACCAGCATGGTGGCGGCCACCGCCGTGGCGCCGCCGTAATCGAATTCTTCGAGCTTGATGATGATCAGCAGTGGCGCGATCTCGCTGATCATCGGCAGATTGCCGGCGATGAAGATGATCGAGCCGTATTCGCCCACCGCGCGTGCGAATGCCAGTGCAAAGCCGGTCAGCAGCGCGGGCAGGATTGCCGGCAGGATCACGCGCGTGATCGTCTGCCAGCGGTCGGCGCCCAGTGAGGCGGCCGCCTCCTCGAACTCCTTCTCGGCGTCTTCGAGCACCGGTTGCAGGGTGCGCACGACGAAGGGCAGGCCGATGAACGTGCAGGCGACGATCACGCCCAGCGGCGTGAACGCCACCTTGATGCCCATCGGCTCCAGGTACTGGCCGATCCAGCCATTGCCGGCGTACAGCGAGGTCAGCGCAATGCCGGCCACTGCGGTGGGCAGCGCAAACGGCAGGTCGATGATCGCGTCCAGAACTCTTTTGCCGGGAAATTCGTAGCGCACCACCACCCAGGCCACCAGCGGCCCGAACACCGCGTTGATGCCGGCACCGATCAGCGCGGCACCAAAGCTGAGCTTGAGCGCCGCGAGCACGCGCGCCGAGCTGACCACGTCCCACAGGCCCTGCCAGCCCAGGCCCGCCGCCTTGAAAAAGACCCCGGCGAGGGGGATCAGCACGATCAGGCTCAGGTAGAGGATCGTGAATCCCATGGTGAGGCCGAAGCCGGGAATGACCGAACGTGATCGGCGGCGCGCGCTTGCAGCCGGGGTCGGCAGCCAGAGTGTGGTTGTCATGGAAAATGTCTTGCGGTGGGAAGTTTTGTGCTGATCAGCTGGCGAAGCCGACTTCGGTGGGCGCATGGCTGCGCGCCTGCGGCTGGGGCGGTGCATCCAGCGGCAGCAGGCGGCGATCGATCCAGCGCGTGCTGCTCAGCCACAGGCCGTCGAGTTCGGCCCCGTGTGCGCGGTTGATCACCAGCAGTCGCCGCAGGCGCCGGTCCATCAGCACCAGCTTGTTTTCCGCCCTGAGCCCGAACTCGAGCACGCGCGCAAAGCCGTGATCACTGAGCAGTCCGGGATGGCGCGTGGCCAGCGGCCTGAGGACGTCGTACACGAAATGCCAGGTGTCGGAACGGCCGGGCACCCTGGCGGGCAGATCGAGCGTTCCGTTGTGCATCAGGAACACGCCGTCGAGCACGCGGAACGGGTGCAGGTTTTCCTCGCCGTTGCTCCCGCGCGTGCGCAGTCGCAGGTGCAGCGCGTACTCGGCGTCGCGGTACTTGCGCTCCAGGTCGAGCAGGACCTCCAGGCTGACCACCGGGTCCTTGTGCACGAAGCTGCGGCCATTGGGTTCGAAACCCATCAGGCCCCAGCCGTCGGCGTTGTGGACTGCCGCCGCGCGCAACAGATCTTTGGCAATCCTGGCGCCCGGCGGCTTGTGGATGATCAGGCACATGGCCTATCCGTTTCCCGGTCCGCCGAGCCTGGCGATCAAGACTTCGGTGGCCTTGAACAGGGCCACCGCCTCGTCTCCGACGCGCAGGCCCAGTCGCTCGATCGAGCTGGTGGTCACCACTGCATTGATGATTCCGGCCGCGGTTTCGACCTCGATCTCGGACACCACCGGACTGCGGTTGATGCCGACCACGCGGCCTTGGAACTGATTGCGCGTATTCACGCTGATGATGGACATGGCGGTTCAGTGAATGCCGTAGATCTGGTCGAAGACGCCGCCTTCGGCGAAGTGCGTCTTCTGCGCCTTTTGCCAGCCGCCGAACACTTCATCGACTGTGATCAGGTTCAGCTTGGGGAAGCGCTCGATGTCTTTGGGATCGGCGTGTTCGGGCGAGATCGGGCGGTAGTAGTGCCTGGCCGCGAGCTTCTGTCCGACCGGCGTGTAGAGGTACTCCAGATACGCTTGTGCAACTTCGAGAGCGCCGTGCTTCTTGGCGTTGCCGTCGATGACGGTGACCGGCGGCTCGGCCAGGATCGACAGCGACGGCACGACGATCTCGAACTTGTCCGGACCGAGTTCGTTGACCGCCAGGAAGGCTTCGTTCTCCCAGGAGATGAACACGTCACCG
>JAJFJX010000311.1 GCA_021773655.1 Panacagrimonas sp. | reverse complement strand
GCATGGGCCACAGCCAGCGACGACGAGCACGGGCCGGAGGAGGCGTCGGTGGTGGTGGTGGAGCCGGCGTGGCCGCCGCAGGGGCCGGGCCGGGGCGGGCGGCTGCAGCGGGCTCGGCGCCGGGCTCGGCGCCGGGTTCGGCGCCGGCCGTGGGCGGTGTCCTGCGCGGCGAGCGGCCCGCCCTGGGCAGGCGCAGGAAGTCGTCGTCGGGCTCTCTCACGGCGCGGCGTCCGTGGCGGGCTCGCGCGGGTCGGGCGCCGCCGCGCCCTGCCGGGCGTCTTTCTTGAGCTCCAGGCGCAGGGTGCGCAGCGGCAGGCGCAGGTCGGCATCGACGATGGTGGCGGCAAGGGGGTCGCGCGAGAACTCGGCCTCGGCCGGGATATCCGACTGCACCGGCACCGACAGATCGGCCTGGATCGGAATGTCGGCATCGATCACCGTGCGCAGCGGCACGGTCAGGTCCTGCTGGATGCGCACTCCGACCGGCGCGGTGAACCTGATGCGCACCGGCTGATCGACCGGGATGTCCAGCACCACCGGCACCTCGGCCCTGACCGGCACCTTGCCGCGGATCGGCAGCTTGAGCGTATCGCCCAGGATCTCGGCGTCGACCACGGCGTTGATGTCCAGCACCTGGTCGAGCAGGATCTTGTCGCGCACCGCGACGTTCATGCGGATCGGCACCTCGCCATCGAAATCGGCGACGACATTGAGCTTTTCCTTGACCGGCACGGTGATGATCTGGTCCACCGGCACGCGGGTGCGGATGGTGTCGTCGAGGCGGATGTTGAGGTTTTCCAGCGCCCGCGCGGTGACGATGAGCTTTTCGTCGATGGTGATGCGTGCCGGCTGGTCGCGCAGCAACAGGCGCGCATCGACGTTCTGGAACACCCACCAGGCGACCAGCGCGCCGCCGGCGATGGCGCCGATCAGCACCACCAGCAGGAACAACCAGAGCATCACGCCGCCGTGCTGGTCACGCGGCGCGGTCGTCGTTGGCGCGGTCGTAGGCGCGGGGGTTGTCGGATGCATGGCGGCGGACCTCGTCGGGGGCGCGGGCGCGTGTTCAGAATTCATAGCTCAGCGAGATGCCGATGGTGTCGCGGTCGCGCAGGACGTGCGCATCGCCGCCGCCGGTGAAGATGGCGTAGACCAGATCGATCCGGTAATCCTGGTACTGGGCCTGCAGGTTGCTGACGATCACCTTGCGACCTTCCAGAAAATTCTCGGCCAGACCCGGTGCCACGCCCTCGACGTCGTGGGCGTAGATCAGCAGCGGACGCAGCGCCAGGCCGGGCATCAGCACGTCGGTGTAGCGCAGCAGCGCGGCCAGCCGGTAGCCGTAGGCGAGGTCGGTGACGTAGCCGCCGCGGCCGTTGGAGATCGGATTGATCTTGAGCGCGTCGCCGGTATCGGCGATGCCGGGCGAAAAATGCGTGTGCGTGCCCGGACCCTCCAGTTGCAGCCGGTCCAGCGAGGGCAGTTCGGGAATCCAGTTGGCGCTCACCTCCAGCAGGTACACCGCCTCGGTGGCGCCGAACCACGAGCGCGCACCGGTGATGCGGGTCAGGCCCAGCGTGCCGTGCACGGTCTTGAGCCGCTCGTAGCCCTGGATGTAGCTGTTGGGCGCGACCTCGCCCGGAGTGCCGCCGCGATAGGCGGTCAGGTAGTCCGGGATGGCGCGGGTCGAGGCCGCCAGGGTCGCCACGCCGGGCGCGATGACCACATCGTTGCGCGGAAAGATCGGCTGGAAGGCGGCGAACAGCACGTCTTCCAGATCGACCTGCACCGGCTGGTTTTCGCGATAGACCAGCTCGCCCTGGATCGCCAGGTTGAAGGCTTCGGTATCGAACGACAGGCCCCACAGGCGGATGTCCTCGGCAAAGTCGAGAAAATAGGTGCCGGTGTCCAGCGGCAGTGCATCGAAGGTGTCCGGCCCCGGATTGCCCAGCCCGCAGTCGCCCAGGAACTGCACCACGTTCATCGTGTCCTGGCCGCGCGCATTGCCCTCGGCGCGCGTGCAGGCGGCATCGGCGGCAAAGGCGCTCACCGCGGGCAGGCGCGAGTGGTAATTGGCGTGGTAGAAATTGATCGACACCGGGCTGTCGAAATACTCGTCCAGGAACCAGTACAGCGCGATGCCGTACTGCCCGGTGTCCTCGGGTTCGCGGTTGGCCACGCGCCGCAGCGAGAAGCTGGTGCTGGTCACCAGTTGCGCCAGTTCCAGCGCCGGCACACCGATCAGCAGCGGGTCCTCCGGGGTCTTGGCGAACGGCGCCACCACGTACTCGTTGGGCGTGACCTCGTTGCCGCCGTCGAAGAACGAAAAGAACGATCCGCGCGCGGGAAAGCCGTAGGGCCGCCATTCGAACTGGTAGAAGGCCTCGAAGGACAGCGAGCCGCGCACCGGACCGCGCACCACGAGCATGTTCTGCGGCAGATAGATGTCCTGCAGCTCCACGCCGGGCCGGGTCAGATTGTTGGCATCCGGAGGGTTGACGAAATTGAGCGTGCCCTGGACGTTGATCGCCGCCTCGCCCCAGGTCAGCACTTGCCGGCCGAGCCGCAACTCCAGCGGCTGATCGTCCCAGGAATCGGTGACGTAATAGACGTTGGCCTCGAACAGTTCCAGGTCGGTGCCGATCTGGTGTTCGGTGGCGGTGGCGCGGTCCGAGCGGGTGGCGACGCCGGGGCCCGGGCCGGGCTCGACGATGCGGTTGAGGTGGGTCTCGGAGAAGTCGGTGTTGGCCGGGTCGTAGTAGCCCAGCACGCCCAGCTCGATGCCGTAGTCGATGGTGCCGAACTGCAGCCTGGAGGTGAACTTGAGGCCGGAGCTGACGATATCGCCCTTGTCGTAGTTCAGGTCGCCGTCATCGGTGTTGGACGACATCGAACCGGGCGCCGCCAGGTAGCGCTCGTTGGGCGCGGTGTTGTTCGGCGTCAGCGCAATGCAGTCATCCGCGGCGCACAGGGTCGGGTCCAGGCTGGCCTTGCCGATCAGGCGGTTCGAGCGATCCTGCACGCGCCAGGCGGCGCCAACGGAGACGCGGCTGCGCCACTGCAGCTCCATGCCCTCGAACAGGCCGTCTTCGAACTTGCGTTCGTAGGCCGTCGCCGGCAGTGCCCAGGCCAGCGCCGGCAGCGTGGCCAGCAGGGTGTTTCGGCAAGCCCCCATGCGCGACATTTCCATCCTCCTCCTGATCAGAAATGAAAGTCGGCCGCAAGCGGTACCGGCGTCGGTACCTGGATCGGTCCCGGGGTCGGTACCGGGGTCGGTACCTGGGTCGGTACCGGGGTCGGTACCGGGGTCGGTCCCGCAAGTGTTACCGGAAGTGGTAAAGGGATCGGTACCGGCGTCATTCCCGCCTGCGCGGGAACGACACGGGCTGACGATCATTGCTGATCAGGGTCCTCCTTGAAAACTGCGTCCAAGCCGCGTCCGGCTCCCGCCTCAGATCGCCCCGCCGCCGGCGCCTGTGGCATCAGTCATCGGCCTGCGCGGGCGGGTTGCAGGCGGCCCAGAACGTGCGGCCTTCTTCCGACAGGCGCAAGGTGCCGCGAAAGAAACGCGGCCGCTGGCCCTGGGCCTCTATTTCCTTGACCGCGGCCCGGACCCGGGTGTCGGCCTCCAGCAACTGGTACTTGATCAGCAGCTCCGGGTCCTCGGCGCCAATCTCGACCAGACCCAGCTGGCGCAGGTGGCCGACATAGGTCGGCACCTGGCTCAGCAGTTGCACACCCGATTCGCGGCCCACCTGGCTGACGTTCTCCAGCCAGCGCTGGGTCGGCCGGCCCAGGCGGGTGGCGGCAAGGTGGATCAGCGCCGCCTCGCGGCCGTCGGACAGCCCGGCGACGATGCGGGCCTCGTCCGGAACCAGTTGGCGCACGATGCGCAGTGCCAGATGGCGCTGGGCATCCTCCCGTGTCTGTTCCTGGGCATCGTCGAGCAACTGCGCCATCAGGTCTGCGGCCGAGCGCGTCTCCGGGTCCGGGCCGCCGGCCGCCGCTGCCGGATGCGGCTCGAAGCGCCGCGCCGGGTGTGCTTCGGGTGGGTCCTCGCTTAGCTCCCGCAGGCGCCGGCGAAGGTGCAGCAGGGCCAGTCGCTCGGCTTCGGTCAGGCTGCGCTGCGCCAGCGCCATGGCCAGGCGTGGAGCCTCGGCGGCCAGCTTCCACGCGCCGCCGGCCAGCGAGCCGAACAGCGATGAGCCGGAATCGGCCGCAGCCGGTTCTGCGTCCGGGTCGTAGGTTTCGCGCTCTGGTCGAGACATCAGCCTTGTGTGCTCCCCACTGCATGAGTGCTGCCTGCGCCGCGGCAACACCAAACCACGAATGTGCCTGAACAACCGCGGCCCTCCGCCTGCGCTTGAATGGCGCCATGGCCAAGGTCGTGGTGCCAAGTCTGCAAGATACCGCGCTTTGGCCGCTGTGCTCGGACGGCTGGATTCCGATCCACCGACGGTTCCGGTGCCCGGTGAGCGTCGCCACCCTTGCCGGGAGAACGAGGCACAGGCCCGGGTCGGGATCCGGGTCGGGATCCGGGCCGGACCGCAGCCAAACCGCGGCCGGACCCGGCCTTTGCGCGCGGGCCTCGCCTGTCTCGGCTGCCTTGACTGCGGCAGCTCAGTCCACGCCGGGCACGGCCGGGGGCCGCGGACCCGGTGCCGGGCTCGGGGATTCCGGTGCGGCGGGGGATTCCGGATTCTTCTTCGGCGGCGCTGCAAAGCTTGGCGTGAGCAGCACCACGTCGATGATCTCCGCGCTCCGTGCATCCAGGATCACCGCGCCCTCGCGTGCGTTGGCGTTCATCGGCAGATAGCCCAGTTCGGCTTCCGGCCGGCCGCCCCAGTCCTGCAGGTGTTCCGCCCAGGCGGCTGCGCCGAGTTCGTTGATCCTGCGCAGTTCCTCCAGCGGGCGCAGACGGCTCAGCATCTGTTCGCGGTCGGATTGCAGCGGCACGAACAGCTCGGGGAGCTGCGGCAGGTCCGCTCCGCCGGCCACCGACGAGAACAGGATTTCCTGCGCACGCTCCGGGTCCTCCGGAATCGGCGCGGCAACCCAGCGCGGGCCGAACCACGAAATGCCGGGCTCGCCTTTGTCCATCGCCGCTTCCAGGCTGGCGCGGTTCAGGTCCTGCACCGCCACCACGTCGAAGCGATCCACGTTGAACACCACGTAGGCCGGCCGGCCGCCGAAGATCGCCGTCATGCCGTAGAGCAAGGCCGCGGTCTGCATCGTTGCCACCACCATCAGGTCGAACCACAGGTGCTTCTTGGCCGGGTTGAACACGATCAGGGTGATCAGCGGCCCCAGCACCACATCCACGCCGATCATGATCAGCAGCAGCCGGTCCACGCCCTGGGCCTTGGCCAGGGCACCGGGGTACCAGACCAGAAAGATCACCGCCATCGCCAGCAGGGCGACGACGGCGCTCAGGCTCAGGTGGATGGCGGCGGGTCTGGCGCTGGTGCGCAGGCGCGAGCTGATGGCATTCATGGTGGCAAAACCCTACTGGAACCGCCGGATTCTGGCGCGGGCGGCACGGCCGGATACCCCGGTCCAAGAGTTCTCAAGAGTTCTCAAGAGTTCTCAAGGGTTCTCAAGACTTCAATGGAGTGATTCAAGGGGGGTGATTCAAGGCAATTCGATTCGATGGGCCCGGCCACAAGCGCAACCCCCCGTCCGGACCCGCCACCAACAAGCAAGAACGCCGCCCCGGAGGGCGGCGTCGGTGTTGCG